>JAAYPC010000309.1 GCA_012519985.1 Fibrobacter sp. | reverse complement strand
GGAATTGTCAGCACCAGAGCTGAACTGTTCAGCGTCACCGTTTGCAGATACTGCCGACAGTAATGCATCAACCTCTTCCTGGGAAAGTATATCGCTCACAAAAAGACCCGCCTTATTGAATCAAATAGGTTGTAAACAGTACTTCCCGAACCTCTCCGATTTTTGCCGGAATAGTATTATTAATATGCTTTAACAAATTTTTCCTAATTCGTTCCTTTGCATCAGGTTCAGTCAAATCCATCAGCGTCATCTTTGAAAGATTATCAATCAGGAGATTTTTAAATTTAGGAGCTCTTTTTATTAACTCCTGCCCCAGCTCCGGATATGCTGCATCATCATATTCAAAAATGATAGCTGCCTTAAGAAACCTTTCACCGTCTGTGCCGGCAATATTTACAATTGCCTCAATTGGATTATCTGCTGTAGTTGCTCCCATGGCAGTAGCTTTTTCCATCGCTTTTTTCAGGGAATCAGCATGCATTCTGGCTTCTTTTCTTTGTTGGCTCTCAGGACTTGTAGCCTTGACCAGTACAAAAGCCACTACAGCATTGAGTAAAACCATACCTATAAGAATCCCGATAAAAGCAATGCGGTTTCCTTTTTCAGCCGGTTTTTCATTTTTCTTTACGCCCTCTTCAGTATTTTCTTTCTTTTTTTCTTCCATCTTTAAGCTCTCCTGAAATCTGATTCTCACGAAAAATTTCAGTCACTAATAATTTTCATATTGAAAGCCATAATGGCTTTAGGACTAATTATCCTTTTTCAAGTAATCCACAAATATCTCGATTCTTCGGTTCATTTTTCTATTCTCAACCGAAGTATTAGGAACCAGCGGACGATATTCTCCATAACCTATTGCGCTTAATCTTGAAGGTTCTATCCGTCCACTCGATGCCATGAATTTTACCACATTCAACGCTCTTGAGCTGCTTAATTCCCAGTTCGAAGGAAATTTGTAACTTTTAATGGGCAGATCATCAGTATGGCCTTCCACCCTGATCTGAGTGCTTGGGACCCGGTTAATAATCTCACAGATACTTTTGAGAGTAGGGATAAGCTCAGGCTTTATCTCAGATTCGCCTATATCAAAACCAATGGGATCAGAGAGTTTAACGGCGATGCCACTTTCGGTTACCTTAACTTTGACAGCATCTTCCAGTCCTTCCTTCCTGACAACTTCCCTTATTTTCAGTGCGGCATCCACAGCCATTCGTTTATTCTGCTCATCACCTCCCAGACGGGGAATCAAAATATCTTTTGTAATCATAACCGAAGGGTATGATTCCAATACCCCACTTAGTGCATTCTGAAAAGACGATGCTGCCACATTGAATTTGGCAGGATCAATGGTTGACATAGCCAGAAGCATCACGAAAAAACAGAGCAGGAGCGTGCACATATCACCCCAGGTGGTCATAAAGGCAGGTGCGCCTTTTGGGGGTTCGGGCGATTTCCTCTCTCTGGGCGCCATCAGTTGCTCCTGTTATGTGCTGTACGGTTAATAATCGATGCCCGCAGTCCGGGAGAAAGAAATGCTGTCAATTTCTGTTCAACTATTCTTGGATTGTCACCAGACTGTAAAGACATAATTCCCTCAAGCATCAATTCTTTAATCATTATCTCCTTTTGAGATGCAAATTTGAGCTTCTCTACTATTGGAAGACAGATACAGTTTGCCAGCATGGATCCATAAAAAGTAGTAATCAGAGCTACTGCCATGTTCGGCCCAATCGATGAAACATCACTCATGTTCCCCAACATCATTACTAATCCAATCAGAGTTCCAATCATACCAAAGGAAGGACCCATTGTGGCAAGAAAATCAAAAATCTTGGCTCCTTCCTCATGACGACTCTCTGTAAAGGATATGTCAGTTGATAGAATGTCTTTTATAAGCTCTGGCTCAGTACCATCCACTGCCAGTTGAATCCCTTTCTTTAAAAAGTCATCCTTTATATCTGCAGCTCTGGCTTCCAATGCCAGAATGCCTTCACGACGGGCTTGCTCGGCAAATTCGACCAGTTGACGAATTATCTCAACCGGAGTATCTTTCTGCACAAAAAAAGCATTCTTTACCACCGACAACGTTTCCAGCAATTTACTTCCAGGAAATGCGGCTATGGTAGCGGCAACAGATCCCCCGATAGTAATGTAAACAGAAGGAAGATCAATAAATGCTGCAAGATTTTCCAGCTTTATGCCAAAAATAACCAGCATTAAAGCAGATCCCAAACCTATGATTGTCGCCAGATCCATACCCTAACTTCCTTTACATTTCCATTTCTGGTTCCTAAATATTTGCACCAATTACCGGATCATTTCTATTCTTTGGCAGCATCACCGGTTGATTTAGAAACCACAGTCGGCCCCTGATTACATAACTGTTTATATTTTATCGTTTTCCGCACTATTTCTTCAAGGCTGTTACTTACAATAATTTTCTTTCCGTTAGTGAGGGTAATCACCGTATCAGGAGTCTTTTCAAGCGTTTCAATCAGATCGACATTTAAAACAAATTCCTGGCCATTGAGCCTTTTTAATGCGATCACCTTTTCCTCCTTAACAATCACAGTTGCAATCGGCTTCTATTAAGCCTGCACACATACGGAAAAAAGCCATAATGGCAGGCTTAATAGCATATAATTGCGTATCAAATAATGCAATAGAGCAGAAGAGCAATCTTCCGCTCCATTTGCTATCTTCAGGTATACTGCATAAATCATCTTACTAACTGAACCAGCTCCTGTAACATGGAATCACTGGTGGTAATCACCCTTGCATTGGCCTGAAAACCACGCTGAGTAGAGATCATGTTTGTGAATTCAGTAGCCAGCTCAACATTAGACATCTCCAGCGCTCCTGGTTTTATCTTTGTGCTCGAGCCTACACCTGGCCTTAACATGACCGCTTCACCAGAGTTATTGGAGACCGCCATCATGCTGTCACCCACTTTAAAAAGCCCTGCAGGGTTATTAAATTCTGCTACATAAATTCTTGCAATAGCTTTTGAAACCCCATTTGAATAAATTCCGGTAATCTCCCCTGTCTCATCGATAGAAATTTCCTGAAGCTTCCCCATAGGATAGCCATCCTGATATCGGGCAACAGTTGTAGAAGGAGATCGAAATTGAGTTATACCACCAAATGAGCCAGGAGTCCCTATGTCCAGATCAATAGATACGATGTTTGAACCATTCATTGGATCGAAACGAAACCCGGTAGAACTGTCATCGAAATTCATGGAAGCCGGAGAACCATCCTGACCAAATGTGATTCTTCCACGATTTCCGCTCAGAATCTGTTCTCCTCCTTCTGTAGTGATCTCCCAAAGCCATTCATTTGGAACCCCAGAATGAATAAAAGTGGTAGTAACAGTGTGTGCATCTCCAGATTCATCATATACCACTATCGAAGTACTATGAACTCCGGTATCCCTTGCACTTTGAATCTCTGTAAAAGTCATGTTTGCATTAAAACGTGCCGGAGAGGGAGTTTGGTTATTGAAGTTGTTAGACAAAATTGACAATCCTGTAAGCGAAAAAGCCTCTTCGCGCTGCCCCCGAATCACTATTGCCCCATCCGGGATTCTATCATCAGCGGTATCTGCAGCATTTATAGAAACCGTAGGATTGTTGTATACTGTACCATCGGTTTCCGGTAAACTGTATGCCTGCTGTATAAGATTGAGCAGATCTCCCATGGTACGTACAGAGCTGGTATCGGTCAGATCAGGGTTCTCATAGATTGCTGTAGTGGGCTCAATAGTATTTCCTCCTATAGAACCGTTTATGGTGATAACATCACCAGGCTCCAGTCCCAATGGTTCTCCATTAGCATCAAAAATTTCACTGAGCAATGAAGATTCCACAGCCGGAACCATTAAACCGTCGATTGTATAACTGGAGCCAGCCTCAATAGACGGAGGAAAGGAGAGTGCATTTGCAATGTAAGAGTTGGAACCGGGTCTGGAGGAGTGAATCTGAAGCCCATTAACATTTGCAGACAAGGAAGTGTCAATTACTATTTCACCATTTGCAGTAACATTTACTGCTACGAAATCGATACCTGCATCATTTCTCAGATAATTCTGTATCTCAGTAGCCAGTTCGTTCAGTGTCATGCCTTCTGTGACAACGATTCTTCCCTCATCTATTCCTGAAACTGACACCAGTAGTGTGTCTCCGACTTCTATACCCAGATCATTACCACTGGAATCAAAAAGAGAAGTAAGTGTCGCGGTGTCCGAAGCCCTTGTAAGGAAACGATTGGTATGGGCAACAGTCCCCAGTCCTTCAGAATCCGAATCCAGGTTGCAGGAATATGCAATCGTACTGGTCTCCCGCGCGGGTGCTTTTTCACCATAGGGGACACGTATATCTCCAATCTTTGATCCTGGCGGAAAAGTACCATCAGAAGCTGCCATCATTCCCTGAAGAGTGAATCCATTGGTGGGGCAAACCAGTCTCCCAACAGCATCGAGCTGAAGACCACCATTTCTGCTGTAGTATGTTCCATTACCACTGGAGAAAGCAAAATAAGCTTTCCCTTCGAGTGCCAGATCGGTAATCTGACCGGTTGTCTGAAGGTTACCCTGAGTCAGGATGGTATCTATGGAACCTATTGACATTCCAAGACCGACCTGAAGCGGATTGGTACCACCGGAGTTTCCTGCCGGTCGGGTTGCACCCTGCAGAAGCTGGTACATCGATTCTTCGAATGTCACCCTTCCTGCTTTGAATCCGATGGTGTTAACATTAGCGATGTTGTTTCCGGTGACATCCATTGACACCTGGTGGTTTCTCAAGCCACTGATTCCCGAATAAAGAGATCTTACCATAACTGCCTCCTGTGTGCCTGGCAGTTGCGGATCTGGAATACTTCAGTCAATCAGCTATTCCAGAACATCCACCCGTAAATTAAATCACGGGCAGTCCTGCTTCATCAATCCGCAATTACCGCACTGTCAATGTTAGTGAAAATATTCTGTTTTATACTTTCTCCATCCATGGCAGTAATCACCGTCCTGTTCGGGATATTGACAATAAAGGCCAGATCCTTCATCAGGATAAGAGAATCCCTGGCTCCCTTGTCTGCAGCACCCGAAACTGCTTTTTCCAGTTTTCCTATTATTTCCTCCGTCATTTCAATATTTCTGCTCTTGAGCCTGGTTGTGGCATGTGCACTGAACCTGACCCCTTCGATTTTTGAACGTAACTGCTCTGAAAATCCTGCTGATGGAATCGATTTTCCATTTGCAGGACTCTGCATACCCCGGTTCTGTGAAACCACTCCACTTCGATGAGCGGTAATCAACTGCCTGAGATCTGCATTTCTGACATCAGACAGGTTGTTCATACGATCTCCTGACTATTGGCAGGATCGGAAATGTCAATTATATCTCCCAGACTGATCGCTTTTCCATTCACTCTAAGCCTGGAATCGCCTCCAAGATTTATCCCGTCAACTATCCCTTCAGAGAAAGCATACACCGAGCTATTGGTGTCCTGTCCCTCTATCCAGATTCGATATTTGCCGGCTGAGGCATAACCATCTATGGTCTGACCTTTCCATTCGAGAGTTGCCAATCCCTTACTGTCCGGTGTGACAGTTGTGGTGTAGACAATTTTTCCCTCAGAATCCATTATATTCACCCTGGCATTACCTGTCCCCAAAGTCTGAATCTTCACGGTAGCCGTTTCATTGGCATAGCCATGAAAATTGATATGGGTTTCCCGCATTCTCACCACTTTGCCCAAAAGTGAGACTGCTGTTGAAGCAGGCAACGAGGAGGTCCCGCTGTTTTCTTCACCACTATAAGCGACATCCAGGACATTGCCAATCGAAAGTTCTCTGCCGTCTATTTTAACTAAAGCACCGGAACTGGTAAATCTTACCCCTTCCACTATATCCTGTACAAAAGCATACAAAGAAGGGTCCTCCTCTTCCCCTGCAATACGGATTGTGTATTTGCCGCCCTTAGCGATCTCTCCAAGATCAGTTGATCCATCCCAGGATAAATCGACAGAGTTTTGACGATCTTTTCCTTCTGCCTCAAGAGTCTTTACGACATTGCCATCCTTATCCAATATCTCGACAATTGCAGAATCGTGTTTCCCCAGATGAATTCTCAGGGGAACTTTAGCTCCTGCCTTAGCTTCCCATTCCACCGATTCCTGTTTCAATCGGACATTTTTCCCAATCAGAGAAATGGCGGAAGTGTTGGTAATCGATTGTGCACTGTATTTCTGTGCCTCAACGGTTCCCTTAAAAGACTCGTTGAGCTCTTTGATTGCACTTTCAATATTGTTTCCGCTTTCCAGAGATCGAAATTGAGCCAATTGAGAAACAAACTCAGTGTTTTCCATTGGATTCAATGGATCCTGATACCGTAATTGAGTAACCAGCAGCTTCAGAAAATCATCTTTCCCCAGCTCTTTTCCTGCATTAGCAAAGAGACCGGAATTTCGGTCACCAGTCAATTCTGTGGTGGTAACTTCTCCATCTTCACCAATGGAAGCCCGTGCAGTATAAGGTTCCATTTTTTTAGTTAAACTGGAAATATCTGCTGAAACTGAAGCCATTTTTCACCTCCCTTCACTATGCATAGTATTCTATACTGTTATTACCATAACGATGGCCGGTTTCGATTCCTACATTTACCCTCTGCAAAGAATCATCTTCAACCGAGCCGTTTTTGCTATCCGAATCATCTGTTTTGGATTTATCAACATTGCTGCTGAAGGGTTGATCGTGTTGTCTCCCCCATCCATCTCCAACATTTACTTCGAAAGATCCAGCCTGAAGGTTCTGTTCTGCAAGAGCATCCTTTAGTAATTGAAGATTACTTTCCACAATCTGTTTAACCTGCTGGTTCTCAACCTGAATCCTTGCAGCAACGACATCACCCTCCATGCGAATCGCAAGTTTAACCTCTCCTAAAGATTCAGGCCTGAGTTGAATCCTTATCTCAGTCTCTCCAGATCTAACCAGATGCTGCATTTTACCGGTCAACTGATTCATCACATTGTCTTCGGTTGTCCTTTGTAATGCACTGCTTAATCTGTTTTCTATGGAAATGGTCTGGTTTGTACCCTGGTTAGTTTCTGTTACCTGCAAAACCGGTATACTTTCCTCAATCACTGTTTGTGAATCGGAAACATTGACAGCAACAGCAGGATCCGTGGTATTTGGGATTTTAAGCTTCTGCAGATTCTCTGCAGACTGGATGTTTTCATTGCCAACCTTCTCTTTTTTTTCCAGTTTCAGAATCGTTCTGTAGGTTCCGGTGTCAAATGAACCAACAGACATTTCCTTTACCGGTTCATTCGCGGTCTGAATGACTGTCAGAGAAGGTGTATCTGCAGTCTGCTTTTTCAGAGAACTACCCTCGATAAGACCACCAAAGATTCTCTGGATCTGTTCAAGGGGCATACTCAAATCAGCAGGATCTCTGGCTTGCGGAATACCACTGAACATAGACACATCCATGGGCCCGGCAGATTCTGACTGCACCTGCTCCCCAATCCCCAGCATGTTAAGCGCCAGCTCGATTTTAAAGAGTTCGGTTCTTAAAATATCTGCCGTTTGAGAAGCTTCTTCAACATCCAGTAAGGCTCTTCCGGTATCAAGTGGCAATCCCTGCCTGACAGTATCCTCCAGCACCTCAGTAATACCTTTAAGAACGGATACTATCTCTGCAAACTGTCTTATATTTTCCTGAGATACAGTTTGCAAAGAAAGGCTGTCCATTTCCGGAGCGATATTTATGTTTAATGTTTCTGCGATCTTTTTAACTGCTCCGATTACCACTTCTGCAGCCTGAGAAGCACGCTCTTCATCCAGTTTTATCTGCTGCTGTTTTACAGCAGAATCATCTGTCGGATATATTTGCGAAAGCACCTGGGCCGCGACCTCATCACTGAGGGTTGTGTTTTCCTCCTGTTGAATTTCTGCCATGATGGTTTCTTGGTTTTCAATTGCCGGACAGTCCGTTTCTTTAACCGATTCAGTTGGCGATTGAATCTCCTTGGAGCCATTGGTTTCTTTGAATGGTGGAACAGTGTTATCAGTTATCTGCTTTGCATTATGATTAGATTGAGCTACTTTGGAATAGACCTCGGCAAATCTTGTTTTCCTCTTTTCGCTTGTGTGCATAGCAAACCCCGGTAAAAGCGAATCTGTCGATTGCTTCGACCGGTCCATCTGCTTATGCATCTTATTATCTCCTTCAGGTAAATTAATCATAATAGCATCTGTTCTCATTCAAATCACCCCCTTTCCGATTAATTGTTAATAAATAATCGTCCTTGACTAAAGTTTGGAAATAAGTTTACTTATTCTGGTTGCCTTTTCTCTGGATAGAGCGGAGAGGATCTTTCCCTTCTGCCGTTCATCTCCAATATTGGTTAAGACCTTAACAGCCAACTCATCCTGAAGCGTTTCGATTATCTGCGCGGCTTCCACCGGACGCATAGCACCATAGATTTTTGAGAGCTCCTTTATTTTTTTCATATCAAGAGAATCGCTTCGGGAAACCAGCATTTCGATCTTTTTCCTCTCCATTTCCAGAGCTTGCCGGCTTGCCTGCAATTCATTTTCTAATAGATCAATTTTTTTCTGTTTTTCAGAGAGACGTTCTCTTTCTTTCTGCAATTCTTGTCTTTCCTGCTGCAATGCCTGAAATGTCTTGGAATTAACAATGCTTAACGAATCCCTGCGATGATTCATCTTAATCATTTCGATCTTCTGCTCTGGTTCTTCCTCTTTTTTTGAATTGAATTCAAGTCGTGCCGCTCCGGTTATAAACATCATTGCCAGATACAATATGGGGAAAGTCAATACTGTGACTATCGCGATATAGACAAGATCTTTAATTTTAAGGTTCATATAATATTACCCTATGGATAAGACTTCCGCCAGCAGGATACGCAACTGATATGCCAAACTCGGCTGTAAAATGGATAAAGCTGGCAAGTTTTATTATATCAATAATTTGCAAGATAAGCTAAAGGGATTTTTATAGAAGATTATTAAGAGTTGTTATAGCTGCTTTGGAACTTGTTTCCTGAAGCAGCGGAAAAAATTGCCTGCAGAAAATTCTGGGGTTGGGGTTATTTTTCGCGGTCTTTGACTGTATAGTGCATTGTCTGAATAACAATTTTGCCATTGTTTATGATAAAGGTGTCAACCCCATCATCTATATAGGAATCGGCTGCTTCTGCCTGCCATTCAAGAAAAGCGATTTCATTGTAAACAGTTTTTGTAGTGTACAGGAAGTTGGCTTCTGGTATCTGAGACTCCAGAACAGCGAAAGCTTTTCTTATTCCCATTCTCCCAAAAAAAACGCCATAGCTGCTTATAAGGTAACAATGTGGAGCATAATTTAGCTCAATGTCGCTTTCTATGTCCCAATCCAGGGTATATAAAAGGTGACTGTCAAACACTTCTGCAGTGGTACGCATCCATTTTCCTCCCTTTTTTCATCAATAGATACAAAGGCAAATTTCAAACCAGTTTCCTCAACATCAGGATATTTATAAAAGAGACAGGTAAAGTGTGACCTCATTCTTCTTTATTTTTGGAATTAGTTTTGCATTTTTAAGTTTCAGCAATATTCTTTATTTTTTTGAAGGCTGTTTTTTTTGCACAATGGAGGGTTTCATGCTTATCCAGGCTAGCTCTCTGATTAATTATTCCATTAAAGGTATCGACGGTTATGTGGGAAAATTACAGGATTTATATGTAGATGAATGGCAATGGATAATCCGGTATCTGGTGGCAGAGACAAGTGAAAATCTGGAACCCGTTAAATACCTGATCTCACCCTTTTCTCTGGGGAAAACCGATCACCAGTCCAAAGAAATAACTGTCGCTCTGACCCTGCCTAAAATAAGAAACAGTCCGGTATTTCAAACAAATCTGCCAATTTCCCGCCAATACGAACTGGCCCTTAGACGTTACTACGAATGGCCCGATTATTGGGAACAGACCAGCTTTACCGATCCTCCTCCTGCAGGAATCTCAGAAAACGAGGAGTTAACACTTGACGAGGTGGGAAAACCAATCAAGGAACAATCTCCCTCTGACTCAGAAGACATTCTTTCCGACACATCCGAAAACTTGATCCCAGATGAACCCGACGACCAGGAAATAATCGAAGCCGAATTCGGGCTTCCTGAAGAAGAGGTGCAATTCAACACTGAATTGCGCAGCTTTCAGGAGTTAAAAGGCTACAGAATTCAAACCACAGATAACGATGTTTCTGCTCTGGAAGACCTCTTTATCGAAGAATCCGACTGGAGCAGCAGATATTTAATGATTAATTTGCATAATTCCAGCGAAGATCAGATGATTTTACTGACCTTTCATTTCGTGCAGCAGGTAGATTGGGGAACCAAACGAATCTTTGCCTCCCTCTCCCAACAGCAACTCCAAAATGCCCCCCGCTATATCCCGGGAAATCCAATCACTCTGGATTTTGAAAAAAAAGTTTTTTCCTATTTCGATTCGCTGTAATTGGAATATTCTTTTCCAATTCAGGAGAATTGCTCTAAAAAGCGTATATGTTGCTGTTCGTCCTCTAAATTATCATCGAGAATTTCCGCTGATTTTGAATCTACATCTTCTTCCAGAATATCTTTGTAGAGACGGTTTAGCTCCTTCTCTTTGACCGCTAACTCACCCAATGCCTGACTCTGACTTCTAAATTCTTCATCTTTACCATTTGAGATCATCAAATCCATTCTGTCCACATTATTTACATCAATATTGTTTAGTAAATCCAGAATAATCTCCAAATGTCTCTTGTGGTCATTCTGAAAAAGAAACAATTTGTCTTTCAGTTCAAAATCGACAACAGCATCCAGAACCAGATCATATAAATTGATGACAGCAGATTCTTTGCGAATCAGCCCGATTAACTGTTGGATAAGTTCATCTGTGCCCATTTTCAACTTTCCTGATACCTGATTCGTATTCGTACGATTTTGGGTGAAATTAACAAGAGTGCTTTTTTATTATGGAAAACAAATACAGTGCCGTTTGAGAGTGATGGCAAGTTAACAAGTAATCCTGGAATCCGTAAGAATGATAACGATAGAAATAATGGTATTGCGATAGTGTGGAGAATTAGCCTCAAATTATCCCATTAGGAGTATCTTCTAAAAGCCTGGAAGAGCCCGGCATATACTATAACCCAGGCTTAAGCCTGGGGAATCAGAAATTTCTCATCCGTATTGCGCCGGCATCAAGAAGAAGTTGCTCAATATCTTTACGCTTGTAGTATACAGCGTAATCAAGTGCAGTATTGCCGTTGCTGTTAACCGCATTCAAATCCGCACCAGCAGCTATCAATCGGCTGACGATTTTTTTATGTCCATTGGCACAGGCATACATTAAAGCAGTACCCAGAATCTGGTTCTGAGCATCAAGATCTGCACCCTGCATAATCAGTTCATCGATAATTTCAACATACCCCTTGGAGGCAGCTACAATAAGAGGTGTGCTTCCATAAGAGTTGCGCTCGTTGATATCGATGATTTTAGTAAACAACAGCGTCCTTACTTTTTCGATGTCTCCGTTACGCACTGCAACCATAAATGGGGTATAACCATCGGGCTCTTTTTCAAGCAAGATCTTCTCAACTGCACTAAAACCTGCTCTCATTGCCACCATAAGTGGAGTGCGGCCTTTGGAGTCCCTGGCATTTACATTAGCACCGGCATCAACCAGTATTCTGACCAGTTCCACATTATTCTGCAACACAGCTACCATGAGAACATCCCTTCCGGCATTGTCTCTGGCTGACATGTCCGCACCGAATGCAATCAACATCTTTACTACAGCTTTTAGTCTTAGTTGTGAAGCCAGAATCAGTGCAGTTCTGCCATCTTTATCCCTGGCATTTACATCAGAACCCGCATGAAGCAACGGGCTGATTAACCGTACCGATTTTTTCTGTATTGCTTTTATTAAGGGAGTGTTTCCGTTTTTGTCTGTGATATAGGGATCTGCTCCGAAATTGAGCAACATAAAAACCATTGCAGAGTCGGCTTTTTCCACTGCTTTTATCAGCACAGTCTCACGATTACTGTCAGCCAGATTAACCGATGCTCCTTTCTCCAAAAGCATCTCAGCCATGGAATGGTTTCCATGCATTACTGCATAATATAAAGCGGTTCTTTGCGCATTGTCCTGCAAATCAGGATCAGCTCCACTTTCTAAAAGCATTAATCCGATATCTTTGCAGCCCACAATGGTAGCCGCCATCAGAAGGCTTATGCCAGAGGTATCAGTAACATTTGGATCGATATCGCAATTTATTATGTTGAATACTTCAGCGGTATTACAAGAGGACAACGCATTTGATAAGATCTGATATAATTTGCTTTCATCCTGATTGCAATCTGCGAATTGATTGAGGGGAAATATCAGCAGAAAGGAAAATATCAGGATTGCTTTGATCGGAAAAATTGTTTGCTGGCTCAAACTGCTTGCCATTGCTTCTCTCTTTATTACCGGTACAGACTTTTCAATATTTCTATCTTCTTTCCGGTAAGAATAACTCTTTTCCGTCTGGTTATCAATCCTTTTTGTTAAAACCTATCAGTTATTGAACTAACTCTGTTAACATTTCAGTTACTTGCCGTCTTTGTGGAAACAATCCAGGCATCGGTATATCCAAGGCTTTTTATTTTTTTGAGTTGGTTTTCTGCCTCTGTTCTCTGCAAGAAACTACCTGCCAGAAGCTTGTAATAGGGAGACTCAAAGCTTATGGAAAGAGGCAAGTTGACTTTTGTTTCAACCTGACGCTTCAGTTCCCTCACCGTTTCTATCTGACTCGATGCAAACAACTGAATTTTATATCTTACTGCAGCCTCGGTCTGACTTAATACAACTCCTGCGCCTGGAACAGACTCTTCTTTATGGAAATCATTATTATCCAGGGTAATTTCATTACCTTTGTTTAAGGTGTCTAAAAAGGTGAGCTGAACAGGACTGGTTGGTTCATATCGAGCTGACTGAACGGTGCTGTCTTCGGGTTTCTCATCTTCCAGAAC
The DNA here is from genome assembly GCA_012519985.1 of Fibrobacter sp. Taxonomy (GTDB): domain Bacteria; phylum Fibrobacterota; class Chitinivibrionia; order Chitinivibrionales; family Chitinispirillaceae; genus JAAYPC01. The sequence goes on along the minus strand of JAAYPC010000309.1, from coordinate 17,804 downwards.
TTTTTTCCTTGATACCCCTAATGATGTACAACCGATCCAGATTAAGGCCATTAATATATTGAAAATAAGAACTTTTTTCATGATATCACATTTCCTGTGCTAAACTGAATTTGTTAGTAAGTTTGACTGTTTCGTAAATTTGGTATATACTTTTTTTAATATAATAATTCCCCAATCAATAGGAGTCAAACATTCTCGACCATCGCAGACGCTACGATCTGATACGAAGCAGAAATTCCTTCAGCTTTCAAAAAAGTCGTTTTGGTGTTGGCTACGTGATAAAAATTATCCTTCTTATCGTCTTTATTGTAGCTCTAACCTGGTATTCTCATCAAGAAGAAAATAACCCTTTTAGTGTAAAAGAGAAAGTCAGGGTTTTTCTGATAGATGGAAAACCGGTAGTAGCCTGTTATCCTCGTTATCCTAAAAAAGAACCACTTACCATAATCGTAACTGATAATCAGGTTCCATGCCTGGGTATAATAGAAAAAGCAAAATCATGGGCACTGATCTGTGGTTATGATCCGGTAGATCCATGCTCAATTCAACCTGCACCTCAAATTTGGACAACTCTGAGTGATACCAAATCTGTATCTATTCAGGGATGGCCTCAACCTTATCCAGCACACAGCATTAAAGACACTCTGAATATTTCTGCGAAAATCATTCCATTTCCCTCTGAAAGATCATCAGCTCTTCTGTTCCAGACTGCCAACTACAGCGGGCTTATAATAGGTAATGGTTTAAGGACCGATCCCATTATTCTGGAAAGCTTTAAAGAGAGGTTAGATCTTTTAATTGTGTGCGATCAAAATCCTTCAACGATTAAATCTCTTCGTTCAAAAATCCGCCCTCGCTTTCTTATCAGCACATCTCAACCGGATGAGGAACTGAAGAAACTGTCCAACATTCTTTTTCTTAAGAATTCTTTTTCCGGGCTTGAATTCAAAGTTCAAAACCTTAAAAAACTGATTCTTAGCAGTTGAACCAATGATTGATTGAAGGATCTGTAGATTAAACTGTATAATTCTATATGTCTTATCAAGGGTACAGGAATTAAGAGTCAAAGGATAACCAGTTTCAGATTAATCCTAAAGAAATGTAGCAGGTTTAAAAATGCCAAAAAAGCTTGGCGAATTATTGATTGAACATGGAATCATAAATAAAGCGCAGCTTCTGGAAGGCCTTAAATATCAGACTGCCAATGGTTGCCTGTTGGGTGAAGCTTTAATAGCAATCAAAGCTGTAGATGATGAAGAGGTTATCACTGCATTTCTGGCAAAGCAATTGAAGCTAGGAAAGTTAAGCATTAAAGAACTGGAACTCAACCCTGCAGTTGTAGATCTGATTCCTTTTGACATTGCCCAGAAATACAACATTATTGCAGTAAACAAAGTCAATCGTGTTTTAACAGTAGCCATAAGCGATCCCAAAAACATTTTTATGCTGGATGCGGTTAAGTTTTTAACCGGCTGTACCATAAAACCGGTTTTAGCGTCTGCAAAAGAGATCTCTGAAGTAATAAACCTCAATTACGAGAACACTCAGGAAGTTGACTCCATACTTAACGATATAAAGGGTGAAAACCTGGAAGTTCTGATGGAAGATCCTGAAGATGAGCTGGAGGATATCTCAAATGAAATTTCGGACGCTCCTGTTGTCAAGCTTGTAAACCATCTGCTTTTTGAAGCGATACGAAAAAATGCCAGTGATATTCATATTGAAACTTACCAGAGAATTCTCAGGGTGCGCTACCGGATCGATGGTAAACTTGTGGAGATGACTCCTCTACCCTACCGATTACGCTCTTCGGTAATCTCCCGTATAAAAATCATGGCAAATCTGGATATTTCAGAAAGACGCCTTCCACAGGATGGTCGTCTGAAGATTAAAATGGGTTTAAAGACCATCGATATAAGAGTCAGTACCACCCCTACCATTTTTGGGGAAAAAGTGGTAATGAGAATTCTTGATGCTTCCAACCTGATGCTTGATATGTCAAAATTCGGAATTCATCCCAAAGGGCTTTTTCACCTTAAGGAAGCACTTAATTCTCCTTATGGAATGGTACTGGTGACCGGCCCGACCGGAAGCGGAAAGACCACTACTCTGTATTCGGCACTAAGCACGCTCAATCAGCCAGATGTCAACATCATGACAGCCGAGGATCCGGTGGAATATAATATCGAAGGAATCAATCAGATCAATATCCACCAGGAGATTGGATTGACCTTTGCAGCAGCATTACGTTCCTTTCTGCGGCAGGATCCCGATATTATCATGGTCGGTGAAATTCGTGATCTGGAAACCGCAGAAATTGCAGTAAAAGCAGCTTTAACCGGACATCTTGTCCTCAGTACTCTGCATACAAACGACTCGGCAAGCACCTTAACCCGACTCACAGATATGGGGATCGATCCCTTTTTAATCGCATCAGCGGTGAGACTCATAGTAGCTCAGAGACTAATACGACTTATTTGTACTAATTGCAAGATTGAAATTGATACCAACAGCCATGAACTTCTTCCATTTCTCAATTTAACACCAGAAGAAAAGGCGAATCTTAAATTGTATAAAGGCGAAGGTTGTCCGTTATGCAACAAGACCGGCTATCATGGTCGAAGCGGTCTTTATGAGATTTTACCTATCAATTTAGGTATCCAGGAAATGATCATATCGAAAGCGCCCCCCTATATGATCAGAAAACAAGCTATATCTGATGGGATGTTGTCTTTGAGACACATTGCGCTGGAGAAGTTAAGGGCTGGCTTGACCACTGTAGAGGAGGTCCTGGGGGCTACCAGTTGAGATACTTTAACCCTAACCAGACGATTCTGTTAGAGCAATTCGCTTCATCTCTATTATTACAGGGTTCATGGTTTTTTGAGCCATATCACTTTGTATTTATAGACCTGAAAGCCACGAAACCCTATAATCTAAAGGATGTTATGCGATTCATCTTTAAGAATCGCCCGACTTGGGTTAATTCTTTTTTTTTAAACAATATAAATAGTACTTTTTAATTATGCTCTCAATGCACGATCTTCTGAAACGTATGTCCGAACTTAATGCCTCAGACCTTCATCTGACCGTTGGTTCAGCTCCTTTGTATCGGGTTGATGGTAAACTTATGCCGGTGGACGCAGAAAAACTGACTGCAGACCACACCCTCAAACTCTGCTACAGTATAATGAATGAAGCGCAAAAAAAGGTTTTTGAACAAAAAAAGGAAGTTGATTTCTCTTTTGGAGTTCAGAATCTCTCCAGATACAGAGCCAATGTTTTTCTTCAGCGGGGCTGCTGTACATGTGCAATCCGTCAGATTCCTTTTCAGATTAAGACACTGGAAGATCTGGGTTTACCCCCCGTTGTCTCCAAATTAACAGAGCGTCCTAATGGACTGGTCCTGGTTACCGGACCTACCGGAAGTGGCAAAAGTACCACTCTGGCTGCGATGATCGATAAAATCAACAATCAACTTCAGGGACATATATTAACCGTTGAAGATCCCATAGAGTTTGTACACAAGCATAAGAAATGTATCATTAACCAAAGAGAGATTCATCAGGACAGTGACAGCTTTTCCAGCGCCTTAAGGGTTGCTTTGCGGCAAGATCCTGATGTAGTGCTGATTGGTGAGATGCGTGATCTGGAAACGATTCAGGCTGCTTTAAGTATAGCCGAAACTGGCCATCTTACACTCGCCACCCTTCACACCAACTCTGCAGCTCAAACCATTAACAGAATAATCGATGTCTTTCCCTCTGATCAGAAAGCCACTATACGGGCACAATTAGCAATGGTTTTAGAGGGGATCATCAGCCAGGCATTGATTCCTAAAATAGGTGGCGGCAGAATTATGGCATGTGAAATAATGATTGCTACAACCGCGGTAAGAGCTCTTATTCGTGATGACAAGATTCATCAATTACAGGGGATGATAGAGATTGGTCAAAAATATGGAATGCAGACCATGAATTCCGAACTTATCCGGTTATACCAGCGCAGGCTGATTACCAAAACAGATGCAGTAGGCAGAAGTCCCGATCCTGAAAGCATGTTAAAAGTTTTAGACAGTAATCAGGGCTTTCGTACGTAATATTTTATTATTATTCCGGTAAGGAGATCTTTTCCGGTCATGGTGTATATTCAGTATACCAGATAATAAATAGATACTTCAGGAGTAATTCAATGGCTCGTTTTTATTATACCGGTGTAAGCAGCTCAGGCAAACAGGTTAAAGGTGAGATTCAGGCAGAAAACAAAAATGAAGTTATAAGCCTTCTGAGAAAAAAGAAGGTACGCCCTATTTCAATCCGAAATGCATCCTTAGATATTAATTTTTCATTTCTGGAAAGGGTAGGCCTCAAGGATATAAGCAGGTTTACCCGACAGTTTTCTGCCATGACTTCTGCCGGCCTTCCTCTGGTACAATGCCTTGACATCCTTTCATCGCAGACCGAAAACAAGAAACTTTCCAGTGCTGTAAAACAGGTCTCAACCGATATTCAGGGAGGATCTACTCTGGCAGAAGCGCTGCAGAAGCACCCGTCAATCTTCAATTCTCTTTATTGCAACATGGTAGCGGCAGGTGAAGCCAGTGGTAATCTGGATGTCGTACTCAGCCGGCTTGCTGATTATCAGGAAAAATCAGAATCACTGCGTCGCAAAATCAAAGGAGCCATGACATATCCTATTATTGTTCTTATTGCCGCGATTCTGGCCACAGTGGTAATGTTTACTTTCGTTGTCCCTACATTCACCCAGATGTTTGCCGATATGGGAGGGACATTACCGCTTCCAACCCGTATCGTTATGCAGATATCGGATTTTCTGATCCAGTATTATTATGTGATTATTCTCAGTGCAGGTGCCATAGGCACAGCTTTTTACTATTACAACAAAAGCCCTGAAGGCAAAATGAAAATCGATTCTTTAAAATTAAAGCTTCCGGTGTTTGGTGATCTGGAGAGAAAAAGCTCTATAAGCCGCTTCTCACAAACTCTTTCTACCCTGCTTACCAGCGGAGTGACCATTCTGGATGCACTCTCCATCACCGCAAAAACCGCTGGTAATAAAGTACTGGAAAAAGGGATCTTTAAGACTCTGGAGAGAATCTCAGGTGGTCAGACAATAGCCGAGCCATTAAAAGAAACCGGAGTTTTCCCTCCTATGGTTATCCATATGATAGCAGTTGGAGAGAAAACAGGTGATTTGGCAGAGATGCTTAAAAAAGTTGCTGATTTTTATCAGGAAGAGGTTGATGCAGCAATTGATGCATTGACTTCCATAATAGATCCGGTGATGATCCTGGGAGTTGGCCTGATAATCGGTGGTACACTTATAGCCATGTACTTACCAATGTTTGATCTTGTGGGAACTATTAAGGCCTAAAATTGAAACTAAAGATTCACAGAAATCTGCCGATAATACTAATAGGATAAGAAAGGTGGTGATAAAAAATGCGTATTAATGCAATTACTCAACCATTCAACACCGAATTGCGTAAAATCGAAGCTAGTCGCAAGGTGGAAAAAGAATCTAAAAACATAAAAATATCAGACCGATCCGATATTTCATCCGGTGCACAATCTCTAAATGAGACAAAAGCCCAGTCTGATGCCATCGCTGCCTCTATGTCTTCATTGCCAGATGTTCGCAGCGACAAAATTGCAGAAGTCCTTTCTAAAATTAAAAGCGGCTATTACAATTCAGATGAGTTTCTGGATAAACTGGCAGAAAGGCTGCTCAATGAATTTGGGGTGAAAAACGGATGATAATGAGATTTGCTTTTACCTGCAATTAAACTCTGATTTACTGCTATTATCTGCTATAGCCCTGTTCAGTCCCTTCCTTCTTTTCTGATCTGTGCATAAATTGCCCACCAAGATTAGATACATAATATATTTTAAAAAACCATGTTTCCTACAAAGACAGAACTGTTATCACAATTCAAGAATCCGGTATATACAACCCATACTAAATTTCCTTTTTTACAGACATTCTCTTGTCTGCAGAGTTGGAAAAACCGTCCGATCATCGAACTGGAGAAATTGAAAATCGAGATATTGGGTATCGATTTCTTAGAATATTCCGGTGTGGAAAAGATTGACACTCAACTGAGATTTCAACAGGATTGCTTCAGATTATGGTACCAACTGGATGGTATTGGAATATTGCAGAATGTAACACGTCAGAATTTCGGTACAGCCCGTCCCGGGCTCCTGGGAATAATGGATTTAGGTGAACGTCACAATTATTTACATCAAAAAGGCAACCTTGAATGTTTTCAACTGCTTTTCTCACTTTTACCATCACAGCATGCAAAATGTTACTGGAATTCTGAAATTGAAGGAAAAATTGTACTGGAAAACCATGAGCGAAGCTATTTTGAGAGTCTGATTTTTGATCTGCTACTGGTAATTGATCGCAAAAAAGAGATACTTGGCTTAGCAACGATTTCGCGTATTCTGGAAATTTTAGTGGTTCTGTTTAAAAAGGGAGTGCTGATAATTGAAGAGAGTCAGTTTCCTAAGAACAAAGCCAAGAGTCTGGTGGCCAAAGCCAAACAGTTTATGGATCTTCACTATTCCGATATGGAACACCAATTGGAATTGGAGAAGGAATGCGGCGTTGATATTAACTATCTTAACATAATTTTCAAAAAAGAGACCGGATTTACCCTGTATCAGTATATCTGTTTGGTGCGGATGGAACATGCAAAATATCTTCTGGAAACGACCCAGAACTCAATTTCTGATATATCAAACGCAGTGGGGTATCCAAACAGTAATTCTTTTACCCGTGCATTTAAGCGACATGCAAATATGACCCCACAGGATTTTAGACAGAATTATCTTCATCAGAACAATAAACTTTGCTGAAATTAAAACTAACGGAGTTTTTATGCAATACCTTGTTTGTAAATTCGGAGGAAGCTCGGTAGCTACGAGCGAAAAAATCCAGCAAATCGTAAAAATCCTGGAGCAGAATCCTTTGCGTCGCTGCGTTGTTCTTTCCGCTCCAGGTAAAGCTCCTTCTTATCCTGTTAAAGTTACCGATCTTCTTATAACCGCCACTAAAAAGGTGCTGGCAGGAGAAGATTGTTCACAGGAAATAAGACAGATTACTGACCGGTTCACCTCAATTTACCGGCCATTGAATCTTCCGGAAGAAATAATTCAGAAAATTCTTTCTGATATTGACCGCCGTCTCTCTTCCGACAAATCTCATCCTGGTAAGTTCAGAGACCTGGTAGTAGCTTCCGGTGAAGATATCAACAGCCAGCTATTTGCAGAATATCTGAATTTACTTGGCATGAAAGCTTCTTATATCTCTCCCCTGCAGGCGGGTCTGATAGTAACACCTGTATTCGGTGATGCCCAGCCAATTCCGGATGTATCTTTAAAACTTGCTTCTTTGAAAAGGCTCATACCTGATCAGATTCTGGTTTTCCCAGGATTTTTCGGATACACTGCAGATGGAGATGTTGCCACTTTCAGTAGAGGTGGATCCGATCTTACAGGCTCAATACTGGCAGAAGCACTGGATGTTTCAGAATATGAAAACTGGACCGATGTTGATGGTATTTTCAGCGCACATCCCCAAATGGTGGATTCACCTGCACAAATTCAGGCACTTACTTATAGAGAAATGCGGGAATTATCATACATCGGTTTCAATGTACTTCACGAAGAAGCAGTGCGCCCGGTAATGAGAAAGAAAATTCCAATACGTCTTAGAAACACCAACAATATTAAAAATGAAGGAACCCTGGTTGTTACAGAACGTTTGCCCAGCCAAAGGGATATCATTGGTATAGCTTCAGGAAGTGGCTACTGCAGCTTCACTCTTTATAAGTTTCTGATGAACCGTGAAAAGGGGTTTGGAAGACGTTTGCTTTCTATTTTTGAGGACATGGATCTCTCCTATGAACACTGTCCTTCCGGAGTTGATAATATTTCTGTTATTCTGGATCAGGATCAGCTCAAACCTGAAGCCGTTAACAATATTATCCGTACCATTACTGAAGAGTTAAAGCCTGATGATATACGAACCGAATTTGGCATCTCTCTTATATCGGTTGTAGGTGAAGGTCTGATACATAAGATAGGTGTTCTGGCGCAGGCGGCAAAAGCACTGTCATCTGCTGGTGTAAACATTAAAATGATAAACCAGGGCAGCTCAGAGATGAGCATAATCTTCGGTATAGACACTTCTGATGAGAGAAAAGCGGTTTCTGCTCTTTATAAGGAGTTCTTTTCAAACTAAGCATATCCTCTGTTCTGCAGCCAAAAAACGAACCTGAAATGCTGGTTCGTTTTTTGGCGCAATTCTCCTCTTGCATGTTTTCATTGAACATACTAAACATATCATTTCAGACACTTTTTCTATATACGTAATCGATGCATCCGGAAGTAAAAAATCACGTGCTAACAGCAGATACTTATTATTTTCCCCGGTTCAACTGCATTGTTTTACTGACTTAAGGAGAATACCAGCTATCAGTGCAGATGCTGTGTAATTAAATCGAACTGTCATACTGCAACCGGTCAGCCCATAAAATTATCAGAAAAGCATCAATATTTAATAAACTCAAAACGTATATAATTATCAATTTTACTAAAGAAGGTAACGTAAGATTCAGCGGGGAACTTTCAACAAAAAAACAAGCTGTATAATCATGGAAAAATTGGTAATAAAATGCAGAATTAAATGAATATATTACAAAAAAATATTGCATATCATAAAACATATAGTTATTTTACAACAAATAATAGTCTCCCGCATAGAAATCTCGTGTTTGTTATCAGTTTACTTGCTATCCATTTTTTTAGACGCTACTATATAGTTTTTTAATTTACCACCTGTTTGAAAGGAGATGCTGAAATGGCAAGAATCAGCAAATCGGAGCTGATCAGACTTCAGAAAAAATTCAAAACTGACGCTCGAATCGGTGAAGAGTTTGGAATCACACGGCAGGCTGTTCATCAGCTAAGAAAGAAGTATGGCATTGAATCCAGAACCGCTGGCAATCCTGAAAGAAACAAAGAGATGGTTGTCTTACGCGAGTCTGGACACAGCGTAGAAGCTATTGCCAAAAAATTCAAGCTTTCAATCCCTCAGACATACAGAATTCTGAAGGAAACTGCGAGTACAATGAAACCAGCCAAAAAAAGGGCTACCAAAAAAAGGTAATCTGCTAAGGCCTCGGTTTTTTTTAGAAAACTGAGGCCTTTTTTTCTGTTTCTCTGATTTTCCTGAAATACATTCCTCGATTATACTTGACAATATATTTTAATGGCATTCTCCGGACAATTATCCGCCGCATTCTGATATTCCTGTTCATACCAGGACGGAATTGATTTGTGTCTTGGAACCGCTTTTCCTTCATTACTCATATCAAAAGCATCAGGACAGATACTGGCACATAATCCGCATCCTGTACAGATATCGTTATCAACTATCACTCGCATTTTTTCCCCCGGTAAACAGTCCAAGTTAAATCTATACACCGGTGATAGTTCTGCAATCAGAATGCCAGAATAAAACTCCTTCATTTATATGATACGATTTTCATATCCAATTAAACTTTTATACCAGAGCTTATCTCATCCTTTGCGGCACATCATTTGCATACCTAAAAAGAAAGAAAAGAATATTCCTTCTTAAAATGAGAATCAGATAAAAAACTGCCCAAATAATGTAGTCTGCAGAATGCAAAATGGAAAATATTAATCGAACAATAAAACTCACCATCAGTGAACTGCAAAATTTCTACCTTCTGGTACTTCAGAGTGTGTCCAATCTTTTCAAACGCCCTGTTTACCTGAGAGATTTGATAGAGCAGATGGACTACACTGGTGCAGGCACTATGATCATTATAATTCTGGTGGCCTTGTTTGTAGGAATGGCACTGTCTCTTCAGATTGCTGCTGAATTCTCTGTTCTGGGAATGCAAATGTACACCGGACGAGTGGTGGGGATTTCCATTATAAGTGAAATTGGTCCGGTTGCTGCCGCTCTGGTATTTGCAGGAAGAGCGGGTTCAGGGATGGCCTCGGAACTGGGAACTCTGGTTTTACGACATCAGGTAGACACCCTCAGAGTCTTCGGTATCGATCCCGTAAAAAAGCTTATCACACCCAGAGTAATAGGTTCCATTCTCATGCTTCCTGCTTTGACAATTATTGCAGATATGGTTTCGCTTCTTGGCGCTTATTACATTGTTACAGTAGTCAATAACCAGAGCAGTACCGTTTACTGGGATTCAATCCGACTCATCTTGATTCCCCAATACATTTTTTCCGGCACCATCAAACCTTTCATCTTCGGGCTCCTCATCTCTTCGATTAGCTGCTACACCGGTTTTACCACCAAAGGAGGGGCTGTCGGTTTAAAAAGCTCCACAACCAGAGCTTTTGTGCTTTCAACCATTCTGATCATCTTTTGCGATTTTATCATAACAAAAATCATACTATTTACATTTGGATATCCGGTATGAACATCGTTTTTGATAAGATCTGCTTTTCCAGGGGTAATCGTTTGATCCTCAATAATATCAGTTTTCATATCAACAATAGTGAAACCATTGCAATTCTGGGAGGAAGCGGTGAAGGAAAGACCACAATTCTCCGCCTTCTCATGCGGCTGCTCAAACCAGATAGCGGCAAAATTCTCATTGATGACGAGGATATTACCACTAAAACCGAAGAGCAGTTGCGTCCTATTCGCCGTAAATTCACCATTGTTTTTCAGGATGGAGCGCTTTTCGATTCACTCACAGTAAAGGAAAATGTAGCTTTTTATATGAGAGAATATACTCATATGAGCGAAGAGGAAATCGACAATAACGTCCGTAAACTTCTGGGTTTTGTAGGTGTTGAACATGCAATCAACCTTATGCCGGAAGAACTTAGTGGAGGAATGCAACGCAGAGTGGCAATTGCCAGAGCTCTTGCAGTACAAAAACCGCTCATGTTTTTATACGATGAACCAACCAGCGACCTTGATCCATTCAATGCTGCCAGAATCCGTGAACTGATTCTCAATCTCAGCAACTCTAAACGGGGTTTTATCGTAGTAACTCACGAAATCCTTGATGCCCTTAAATTGGCCCGTCGCTTCATGTTTCTCAAAGGTGGCTCTATTCTTTTTGACGGCAACAAGCAACAATTCCTTCACTCCGATCTTAAAGAACTTCGTACGTTTCTAGGAGACTGGAACGAGGAGATCAAAAAATAATGTACGAATACCAAAAGAAAATAACCTGGTCAAGTCTCAAGACCGGTATCGTTATAACCATCGCTTTAGCTATTCTTTTCGGTGTCGTTTTTTTTTCCGGTAATATCAGCTCCCTCTTTACTTCAAAATTCGATCTGGTTACCAGAATCTCTAATGTCCAGGGATTGAGAACCGGAGCTCCGGTATGGCTTTTTGGTGTGGAAGTCGGAGTCGTGGAAAAAATAACAATCAATAGCAGCGGTACTTATGTAAAAATCTCCATTCAGCAGAAATATCTTTCCAATATCTTTAAAAATGCACATACAAACGTAATGACTATGGGTATTCTTGGTGATAAGTTTGTAGAAGTGTACCCGGGTGACAGCTCCAATCCCCAGATCAGCCCAGGAGATACCATTTCAGGTAAAATCAACATCGGTTTCGAACAACTGCTCTCTCTTAGCGCCTCTATTATGGTTCAACTGGATACTACCATAGAGAAACTTGAAACACTTATCGGTTCGGTTTTAAATCCTAAAGGTTCAATAGGTAAATTCATTTCTGATCCCTCTCTTTACAATAATCTGAATGAAAGCATAAATTCTCTCACCAAATTAACCCGCAGTATAAACTACTCCAGAGGAACCTTTTCAAAACTCATTAAAGACACTACTCTCTACCATAATCTTAATTCGGTTTCTCTTGAATTTGCCTCCCTGGTCAACCAGGTCGACCAATCAATTCAAAACGGAAGCGTTGCTGGAGCACTCTTAAATGATGGAGCGATGGCCACAGATGTCAAAGAAACTGTTAACTCCCTGAGATCCACGGTAGAGCTATTGAATAATATCCTCTCCGATATTAAAGCCAATCCGGACAAATACTTCAAATTTGAACTTTTTTAAACCTGAATTCAGGTAGTTTTTTCGGTTTTTGCTCCGGCACTGCCATAGAATTGCACTGCAACTCCATACATCCGTACAATTATTACTGGTTTAAAGCGGGCTTTCTCATTTTACCAGGGGTTCCCCACTACAGATCCTTCTCAATTATTGCAAATGAATCTTTTTCATTAATCATATCAGCTCCGTAGTGTATTTTAGAACGTTTGCGGCGCATTAATTTTTTGTAAAAAGGAGTACAGATGTCTGTTTTATCCGGTCCAAAAGGGACCCGGGATTTTTATCCGGAGGAGATGTCTTTTCAACAGTTTATTTTTTCGACCTGGAAAAAAACCTGTCAGCGGTATGGATTTGAATACTACGAAGCACCCATGTTCGAACACCTGGAAATTTACACTCAAAAATCCGGAGATGAGATCGAGAAGCAACTCTATACCTTCAAAGATAAAGCAGAACGGATGATGGCATTACGTCCTGAGCTGACACCTTCTCTTGCCAGAATGGTGGCTGCAAAAGGAAACGCTCTCAAGCGGCCGATACGCTGGTATTCAATTCCGCGATTATTTAGATATGAAAAGATGCAAAGAGGACGTTTGAGAGAATTTTTCCAGCTAAATATGGATATTCTCGGGGTTGAGGATGTTAGCGCAGATGCAGAGCTCATCAGTGCTGTTATCGACATGATGCGTGATCTTGGTTTTACTTCTGATGATTTCAGGGTAAGAATTTCCAGCCGGACACTTCTGGAGGAGCTGTTTACTGCTTCGGGACTTGACAAAGATTCATTTTCTGCACTTTATGCGCTTCTGGATAGAAAAAACAAAATCAGTGAACAGCAATACAAAGAAGAACTCAGCAGTATAATTCCTGGGGATGAACTTCGGAATAAATTCCTGGCAATCTTTGCATCCGATTCTCTTGAGCAGATTCAGCAGAACGTCGGAGAAACACCAGCCCTCAATGACCTTAAACAGTTATTTGAGCTTCTTAACTTCTACGGATTTTCTGCTTATGTCACTTTTGATATAGGTATCGTGCGGGGACTGGCTTATTATACTGGTATTGTATTCGAAGTATTTGATATTAAAAAAAGCATGCGAGCAATTGCAGGCGGCGGACGCTATGATAAACTGGTGCAACTGTACGGAGGACCAGCTACTCCTGCTGTAGGATTTGCGGCCGGCGATGTGGTATTGGGAGACCTGCTCAAAGAAAAGGGACTGCAGCCACCTTTATCTGCACGTAGCGAAGTTTATCTGGTGGCCGTAGGAGACAGTGGATTAAAGGAGCTCATAAACCTTGCTCAACAAATCCGATCATCCGGCTTTTCCTGTGAATTTCCTCTTAAAATCACCAATATTGGAAAGCAACTCAAAGCTGCGAATGCTGCCAGATCACGTTATGCCTTATTTGTGGGTGGTGATGAGGCAAAAGAGGGCAAGTACCGTTGTAAGGATATGTCAAGCGGTACTGAAGAACTGGTTGATCAAAAAGAAATAATCGGGTTTCTTCAGAAAAATCTTCGAGGGTAATTTCTTAAAATTTCAATATCAGATGTAAGAATTAATATCGCCGGATTGGGTTTCTGATTATATACACTCTAAATCCGGCGTTGCGATGAATATGCCAGGGCAGCTCTCGAAGACCCGTGGAGGCTAGAAAGCTCTTTTCTGATATTTCTCATATTTGAGGCGATTTTTTCGTTTATACAGTTATCCAGAGAGATTATGGCTCTGATAAGCTCACTAATCTCATTTTTTAACTTTGAACATTCCTTCGAATTTTCTGTATTTTTAGTTCTGAGGCGGGTATACTCCGCTTCCTTGCTATAAACCTCTTTAAGCAGCCTTTCTCTTGTTCTCAGAAATTTTTCCAGAGTTTCTTCAGAGAAATCATCTACCAGCAGTGTTGAAATCTGTTTGATAGAACTGTATAGCTCTTTTATCTGCATTAAAATATCAGATATCTTTGCTGTATTCATTTTCAAACCGCCATCGTATTCAATTTTACATCAGAGCCATTTTCCATTTTTGTTTTTTGAACAGCTACTGCCCAGGCTTCTCTGAGTGATTCCAAATACCCCAGCACTTCAGTCAATTTCTCTTTATTGTGCTTCACACTCACTTCCACCAGGCATCTGAGCATATAATCGTATAAATTATACAGATTTCGCGCAATATCGCCCACATCCAGTTTTAAAGCGGTCAAAAGCTCGGTTAAGGCATCCTGAACCTTGAAAATATGCTTTGTCCGCTCCTCCAGCAGATGACGATCATCGAATTTTTCCAGTGCTAATTTACAGTTCATTATTGCGATATCATAAGCAATCAGGATAAGTCTTCCCTGATCAGCAGTTTCTACATTAGCGGTTTTGTATGCATTATACCCCTGTTTCATATTTGGCCTCCCCTTCACTAATATCTACTATACAGAAAAGATGATGCAGTCAACTGAGATCCCTGTGCTTGCATCTGACTCATCGCCTGTTCCATAGCACTGAACTGTTTTACCAGTCTTAACCTGTATTTTTCAATTCTGTCTTCTAACTTCAGTATACGGTCATCTGCATATTTCATGCTTCTCCGCCAGGATTCCTGGCGCAATGCTACAGTACCTTCAGTGCCGTCTGTCAGTTTGTTGACAACCTCATCCAGAATAGTCGCGAGTCCCTTGGAAAAAGTAAAAGTTGCAGAACCTCCACCGATACTTCCTTGCGGAGCAGTCAATGAAAGGCCTTTTGCCGGACCATCAGAGAAAGTGATTATTTCACCCGTACGGGCATCAGAAACAAACCATTCAGAAGACCCCTGCAGTTGTATGCGAAAATGCTGGGAATCGATTTCCTCGAGTATATAAACCCCTGATTTGGTATCTTTGGTAGATCTTCCCATGCTTATTCCGGAATTATCAGAAACTCCAGTTGTGGTAAAGAGCCGTACAACTTCATCAAAACCTTTATCCAGCGCTTTCTTAAACATCTCATCATCAATCTTGTACTCTCCAGTGGCAGTATCGGTCTTTAATCCAATAAGAGCAAAATTGGTATATGTTCCTTCAAATGTATTATACTGCTGCTGAAAGAAAGATCTTATCTGAGAGACTATGCTGGAAGTAGTTGAATCACCTGCCAAAACACCATTTGTACTTGTCTCGTCATCGGGATTTGCATGCTTGGTGCTATCTTTTGAAAATCGTAACAGTGCGTTATAAGCATCAACCAGTTCCTGGAATTTCTTTTTGATCCCGTCAACGTCCCGTGTCAATTCCACTTTGACCGATTCATCCGCGGTCACACTGTGGAGATTAAAAGTGGCACCGGTTACGAAACCAGAAGCCGAGTTTTTATTGGATGACATGAAAACATTTTCAACACTGAAATAAGCGTCCTTACCGGTTGAAAGTACTCCTGCCCCCTCATCTCCAATCACCGACACAGACAAAGCATGTTCTGAGCCACCGATATTCAGGTTATTCAGAGCCAGACGCGAAGTACCGGTCACCTTATCAGTTATCTGCAGATTTCCTTCCTCGTCAAATGAAGCCTCGATCATTCCATTATAAGCCTTGTTTAGCTCTTTAAGAAAATCATCCGCAGTATCTCCAGCTTTTTTTACCAGCGTTGCGCTTATTGCCCGTCCATCATGATCAAAACCATCGATAGTTATGCTTTGTCCTGCAGCCAGAGCCTCGAATTCGGATCTGATATCAGATGAAGAACTTAATTGCTGATTGATATTCCCCTTATTGCCATCAGCATCCATAATGATGCCCAGGTCCTGCAGTGTAGATCCTGAAATGTCACGATATTCTATACCACTGCTTCCACTTTCTTTACTTGTCAGGACCAGCCGGTAATCGGTATCACTCACTTTAAGCACCGAGGCAGATACACCAATCTTATTTCCATCCTCATCAGTGGCATTATTGATTTTTAATCTCAGGTCCTGAATTGTATCATCATCGTCAATTATGATTGAAACGCCATCAATACTTATTTCACCGGCTGTAATACCCATGCTGGACAATGATTCGGTTTGACTTGTGATCTTTCCATCTGCGCTGATCATTTTTTCATTGGCTGCAAGTTGAAAAACCCGTACATCGTACTGGGAATCGACACTACCGGTTCCACCCTCAATAGTTACAGCTTTTTCATTGGAACTTTTAGCGGTAAAAAGATCAAAAGAACTTACCTTTGAGAGGGCATTAGCTTTTGAACGGAGATCAGAGAGCAATGATTTGAATTTGGAATAGGCATCAATCTTTACCTGATATGCCTTCTTTTCGCTCTGAACTTTAGTTACTTTCTGTCTCTCAAGTTCAACCAGAGAATCAATGATATACTGGGTATCAATTCCGGACGGACCATTAACTGTGATTCCCATAACCATTTCTCCTTATTAAAAGTTTTCATTAAGAATATCGGCAATTTTAATTCAAACCTTTATACTAATCATTAATATTATGTTATTATAAACAGGGTGATAGCAGAGGTGTTTCAAAAAAAGTTGCAGGAAATCACTATTTCGAATCTTTTTCTTCATTTTCTGACGGTTTTAAATCATCGGAGCCGATTTTCACGGTGAATTTGAAGATGGTTCTGGGAATTTCCTTATCTCCTTCGATCCAGATCTTTCCTCCAAGTGCTTCAATAGCCATTTTGCTGAATGTCAGACCCAGACCGAAATTTTGCCCCTTGATAACAGATGCGGTTCTGTTGGTTCCGAAAAATTTGTCAAAAACCGCATCCCTGTACTCCTCCGGTATAAAGGAGCCATCATTGGAAATTGAGACTAAAAGCTGATTATTCTCAGTTTTTTCAAAACAAACCTTTACCGGTTTATCGGGGTAGGAAAACCGCAGCGCATTGGCGACGATATTACATATTATTCGCAAAAACAGGTCTTTATCGGTAGTAATTTCTGTTTCCGGATCGGTTTCGTATTCGATTTCCAGTGGGCTAAAAAATAGTAGAGCGTTTTCAACCTGTGGTTTCAGAGAGAATCGGGTTCTTCTGGCAGAGAGGGTACCTTTTTCAAAGGTGGTGACTCCCAGAATATTACCGATCATCATCTGTATACGCTGAACACCGCTTGTCGCTGTTTCAAAAAGGCGTTTTTGTATAGGAGAGAGATTTTCGATAGTATCCTGCAAGACCTCTACTGCTCCGGAAACACATTGCAAAGGATTTTTAAGATCATGAATAACCATATCTATATAGAGGTCCTTGACCTGTTCAACCCGTTTTTTTTCCAGTGCAGTTGCGGCTATTCTATAGAAAGCACGTTGATCGAAGGGCTTGGTCATAAAATCCAGAGCACCTCTTTTCATACATATAAGACCGATTTCCAGCCTGTCATGAGATGTAAACATGATGACCTGAACATACCGGTTTCTCTCTTTTATCATGGGCAAAAGCTCTGGACCGCTCAGGCCTCTTCCCAGATTGACATCGAGCAGCACGATATCCACGGTGGGATTGGTTTCTATATAATGAAGGCCTTCATCTGCAGAAAGTGCATAATCGGCTTTGAAACCATCAAGTTCAAGAAGACCGCATACACCGGTACATATTGACAACTCATCATCAATAAGCAATACATGAGGCACACCGTTTTTGTCCATTATCTCTCCTGAAAATTGTATTTCACGGAATCTTTTTACATTCCTGATGCCAGG
>JAAYPC010000045.1 GCA_012519985.1 Fibrobacter sp. | reverse complement strand
TTCAAAGCACCGATGGGAAAGTTCAAAGCATCGATGGGAAAGTTCAAAGCATCGAAGTCGAAGTTTAGAACCCCGATGTCGAGGTTCTGAACACCAATGTCCAAGAAGGAAACGATTTAGGTTTAATGCAGCTCAGGGAAGAATCATTGATTTTTGAAGGATATGTTTCCCGCTCTTGTAATCGGTGACGAGGGCTACTATCACCGAATTCTTATTTCTCAGGTTTTTAAGTGCATGGGACTGCCATCTGTTTTTCTGGCTGTAAAAATCAGCAGTGTAGCACAATTTACCTGAAAGATCATACAGTTGCATTTTAACCGGCCCCGAAAAATCAAGACAGAAATCAAGAAATCTCCCGGATCTTCCATTCGTAAAAAATGCATTCCGGTAACCGCTGTTCCTTCCATTGTTTTTCCTGTCAGGAATGATGTTATTGGCCAAAAGTGAATCATGATACCGCAGAATCATCCCGCCATCTCCAACAGCCCAGCCGGTACCATTATCAGTAAAGAGCATTTTTTGTACCTTATTGCTTTGGAATTTGGGATGACTGGTCCATGTTTCCCCTCTATCTGTGGTGCTTAAAAGCGTGCTATATTCTCCTGCTGCCCAGCCATATTGAGTATCACTGAAGAAAAATGTATTTACACCTACTATATTGAGAAAATTTTTTGTTTGGACTCCCTTAATAAGGAGGGTTGAGTGAATTAAACTGAAGCAGTCATTAATTTCCTGTTGAAAAGACGAATCCCTTTTGTTAGAATTCCTTAACGAATTCCCTAATGTCCGATAAACAAAGAGGAGTTTTTAATGAAAACCATTTTTGCGCTGTTTTTATTATTGGTGATGGTGCTTTCCGGATGTGTGTATGCTCCTGCAGGGCTCAGTCCATCGATAGAGCCCCTGCGGGACAAAAATTACAAGACTACAAAATCGGTGCAGGGAAAACAGACTGCGATCAGTCTCTTCAATGTTCTGCCTCTGTCAAAACCAGATTACAACGTGGCCATAAGAGAGGCGTTAAAGGGAGAACCGCAGGGGAGCTCACTGATAAATGTGCGCACCTATTACAGATCGATTTTCCTTTTGGTCCTTTCAGTAAATACACTGATAGTTGAAGGGGATGTTATCAATAAATAATTGCTGTACTGGAATGGCAGGCAGGTTCGTTACCAGAAGTTAAACGGAACTTAATAAGCCAGCTTCTTTCGTCAAAAAACGCAGAGCGTTTTAACTCAGCCTGCTTTGCAAGCTTTGCATTAAATTCCTGATTCTTTATCATTTCTAATTTTTCTTCTTCCTTCATTCAAGAAAGAGGAACCAAAACGCAGAGCCCGCTGAGGGCGCAAAGGTAAACGCTTCGCGTTTAAAAAATATTTTGTAAAGAATACTTTTGTTAAATTAAACGGGCACTGCTGGGGAAGGTTAGTTATCCAAACACTTTGATAGAGCCGAAAACCCCGTCATAGCCGGCTTTGATCTTTACTTTTCCGGATCTGAGCCGTTCTATTCCATCGGCTACCAGTTTATCGGTCTTTCGCAACTCATCAAGTGGAATATCCAGAAGAATGTTAAATTCAGATCCGCATTTATGTAACAGGTTTTCGTAATATCCTGATACTTTTTTACTGTTTACACCGACTTGCAATATCTCTGAAAGTATGTTTTTAAGCGGGGTTACCGAATGCCAGATCTGTTTTTGGGAAATTTCGCCCTGGGTAAAATTTTCCGAGAGTTCAGCAACACGGTTCAAGACTCCGACAGTTACTTTTTTACCGCACACCGGACAAATTCCCTTATATTTTTTTGTCTGCTGTGGTTCCCAGCAAATATCACATTTGCGATGTCCATCCAGATGATATTTTCCTTCCTCCGGGAAATACTCCACAGTACCAATGAAGCTTTTGTCTTTACTTTTCAATGCAGCCATTATCGAAGAATAACTCAGTTCGGTATCGAACAGATTAGCTTCACGACCCAGATTTTCCGGAGAGTGCGCATCGGAATTGCTGACAAGAGCATATCTGTTAAGAATCTTGCATTGTCGGTTCATTGCAGGATCGGAAGACAAGCCTGTCTCAATTGCAAAAATGTGATCTGAGAGATCACTGTAACATTCCTCTATCGAATCGAATCCGGATCTGGATCCTAAAACCGAAAACCAGGGCGTCCATATATGAGCCGGTATCAGCACGGCTTCGGAATCGGCACTGAGTACCATTTCGAGAAGATCCCGAGAGTCAAGTCCAAGAATCGGTCGACCATCTGAAGCGATATTTCCGATTTTACTGAGGGCTTTCTGGAGTCTGGCCATAGAGGAGAATGAAGGCGCATAAACCAGATTATGCACCTTTCTGACTCTGTCATTCTTCTTGTAAATACAACTGATCTCCGAACAAAGCATAAAATAAACCGGATTGCCATATTTGGCAGCTTCATTGTGTATCAGATTTTTTTTCAACTGGAAAAGTCCGTTTTGTGCCGGAATCAGTTTCTCTTTCAGTTCATCAAACCATTTTGGATGTATGGCATCACCGGTTCCAACTACTGCGATTCCCTTTTTTCTTCCCCACAGATCAAGCATCTCAGGTGTTAACTGAGAACTGGTAGCCAGTGAATATCTTGAATGAATGTGTAAATCAGCGATGAATCTCATTTTCAACCCTGTTCTGTTGCGGCACAGATAACTACACCGGTATAGTAAGCTTTCAATATTTCTTCAAATGACTGGTTGGCAGCGGCTCTGCCAATGGCCCCCATCTGGCACATCCCCACGCCATGGCCATATCCGGTTCCACTTATCAGCACTTCTTTGGAACCCAGAGAGACTATTTTAAAATTAGCACTTCGCAAGATGGATTTATCCGGAGTATCACGTCTGATAATAAAGCGTAATCGATCTCCACCCATATCTACAGTCCAGTTATTTCCTGAAAAAACGCACCGTTTAACTCTACCACAGGAGAAAGATTCTTTTACAGATATCTCTTTAATGGAACCCTGACGAACTTTCTCAGGAAATGCTTTTGATAGATTATTACGGATCTGATCAAAGAAAATAGCGCTTGTCCATTTCTCCTGCCAGTGGAACCTGGGAGAGATTTGGCAGTAAGGTTGCCCGGATGAATTCAGGTCGCTTACTGATCGTAAATAGCTGCAGTATGGCTTTTCCCAGACATCTTCAATATTTGCTGTTTTACCGCCACAGGTGGAGTGATAATAGGCATTAATAAGGCTGTCCTTATAAACCATTATCAGATCCTCGGTCATTTTGATAGCAAGATCGGATTCTCGGTATTCAGGATCTGCACCTCCATAGACCTGATCCTGGACTGTTGCGGTCATGTCAAAGGGGGCATTTTTGCGTTCCAGCATGCGTTTATAGGTGTAGGTTCTTGCAGCTACCGCTTGTGCCTTGAGGGCTTCAATAAGGCTTTCAGGACGTTTTCCAATCTCCAGTGGGACAACGCCTCTCAGATATTGTTCGACATCGATATGATTAATAACAGAGAATGTACCTTTTTGCTCGCTTAACAGAACCAGATTTCCTCTGTACAGGACTTGATTGAACATAATAAGGTCTTCGGTACCAGAGGTTAAAAGTGTACATGGACATGATATTTCTCTTACCCCCTTGGAACCGCTAAAAAAAAACCTTCCATCCTTTGAGCATCGCACAGAAAATTTTTGGGCAGTGATTCCAATATTTTTAGTGGATGTTTTCAGGAAAATTTTCTTACTGGTGGAGAAGGATGCTTCGGAAGTATTCCTTTCCAGAGCGATTCGCACTCTTCTTTTGACAATTTTGTGTGGTGGATACCATTTCAGCTCCAATGATGAGTCGCTGGCAACTGTGGCAAAAGAGGTGGTATCGATAGTTGAATCAAATGCAGAACTGAAATTGATTTCAACAGTTGCGCTTGTATCAAAAGAAGACAAGCTGTCCACTGCTTCGGTTTCTGCTGTTGTTGTCTGAGTATCTACAACAGTTTCGGTTTTAGATTCAGAGACTGAGACAGTGGAAGAGCTTTTTGGCGGGTTATACTTAATGAGTCGCAGATTTGGGGTACACCGATAAAGAAAGCAGAAAAAAGCTGCTATGAAAGCGATTTTATGAAGTCTGAGATTTGTCACGAGAGGGATTTTTCAGTTTTTTCAGTTTGTTGCTGAGCATGGTTTTTTGCAAAGCCGAAACAT
Source organism: Fibrobacter sp. (assembly GCA_012519985.1). Lineage (GTDB taxonomy): Bacteria > Fibrobacterota > Chitinivibrionia > Chitinivibrionales > Chitinispirillaceae > JAAYPC01. The sequence continues at coordinate 39,554 of JAAYPC010000045.1, read as the reverse complement.
GATCAACTATCATCAATCCGTTTAGATGATCGATCTCATGCTGAAGAGCTATGGCCAGAAGGCCTTCTGCATTCTCAATAACAAATTCTTTGCCTTCTGCATTCTGGGCTCTCACACTGACTCTGACATGACGATTTACAGAAAGAGTAATACCCGGCAGACTCAGACAGCCCTCATCACCACTCTCTTTCTGCTCAGAAGGATCGAAAATGACAGGGTTGATAAATACAATGGGATCCTTCTCTCCACCGGTTACATCTATCAGAACCAGTCGAACCGATTCACCTACCTGAGGAGCAGCCAACCCGACTCCATCCTCAGCTCTAAGGGTTTCGGTCATGTCCTCGATCAATTTATGTAAAACATCATCAAATTTATCTATTGGTTCTGCGATTTTGCGTAGAACCGGATCACCATATAATCGAACTTCAAGCACTACTATTTTTTCTCCTTGTCAGATTTATCAACAGTTTTCTCTTTCTCATTTATTACGGATGTAATGGCCGATTTGGTAAATTCGACTACCGAATTTTCACCGATTTTTACCATTACAGTATTCTCTTTGATATTTCCAACAACGCCTAAGATACCAGCAGCAGTTAATACCTTATCACCCTTTTTAATGTTTTTCAACATTTCCATCCGTTCTTTCTGTTTTTTCTGTTCCGGACGAATCATAAAGAAGTAGATGATTATGAACATGAAAGCAAGCATGGGAAGAAGGCTTGTAAAACCACCACTTGGGGCAGTTTGTTGAGTTTGCTGGCTGAAAACAGAGACCGCATTTGCCAGGTGGAAGGCTGCGATAGCAATAATAAGATTAAATTTCATATTGATCCTTTCCGGATAAATTGTATTAAGATAATGGCTAAAAATAAGTGCAGTAGATAATGAAGTCAACCAGAGTACTCAATTTATTCAAAGCTGAAAATTTAGAGAATTGCCCTCTTTTTTAATCGGTTCATGACTGTCTGGTTCAAAGAATAATCCCTGAATATATTTTAGTTCTTTATGGAAACCATCTATTTCGCCAAATGGATACTACTGGATTCTGGTGAATTGCTTCTTAACGGTGCTATTTCCGTTTCAGAAAACCAGATAAGCGCAGTGGGACCCAGAAGCAAAGTTCGAAGAGGGCAAAAGGACCGGATAGTGAATCTTGGAGACTCCCTTATTCTCCCAGGTTTCATAAACATGCATACCCATCTTGAGGAAAGTGTTTTACGTGGTGTCCAGAAAGATCCGGACGAGACATTTACTACTTGGGATATAAAAAACCGTGCCAGAACCCGCCAGGCATCACCGGATGCAGTAAAAACCTCAATTAAACTAAAAATACGGGAACTTTTGGCTGGAGGGATAACCACTGTGGTTGATAATTCCCGCCTGGGTTATTCTTATGACATTTTGAAGAGTGAGGCAATTCGTTCTTTTGTAATAACTGAAATCAATATTGATGATCCGACACAGGAATCCGAAATTCTCGAAAAAACTATTAATTCTCTTCCACCAGCCACATCAAAGATTAAAACAGGGATAGGACCGCATGGAATCTATTCCTTATCGAAAACTGCACATCAGAGACTTCTCTCGTTTATTGCAGAAAACGATCTTCTATGGACTTCTCATATAGCCGAAAGTGCAGAAGAGCTGCAGGCATTTTCTGAGAAGAGAGGAGATCTCTATTTTCAGCTCACCCGCAAACAGCCATGGCCATACAGTGATGCTTCCATGGGTTCGATGGACTATGCATTGCAAAATGATCTGATTCCTGATGGTGGAATCTGTATTCATTGTAATTATGTGAATGGCAGTGAACTGGAATATCTGGCCAGAAAAAACGCACCGGTGGTTATTTGCCATAGCTACACACAGGAGTTGGGACACAAGGGTTTTCCACTGGATGTTGCCAGAAATAGAAATGTTCTTATCTGTCTTGGCACCGAAGGAATTGCGGCTCCTGGATTTATGAGCCTGTTTGATGAATTGTTCTGGTTAAAAAAAGCATACCCTCACATTAGTGCATCAGAGATGCTGAAATGGGTAACAATTAATCCTGCCAAAGCCTTGAGAATGGAGCAGCAGATAGGATCTCTGCGTGAGGGGAAACTGGCAGATATCATTGCTGTGAGATTCGCGTACGACTCTACGGGAGATCCTCTGGAGGAGCTTCTTATGGCAGATCCTGAAATCATAGCAGTAATAATTGATGGGGAAGAAATCGTGAGTAATTACTGAAATCTTAAATATTCTGCTCTTTTTCTTATTCTCTGGGCATCCTAAGTTTGACTTTCCACTGCTGGCATAAAAAGGTATCTTTCAGATATGAAATCCTTGTTAAAAGATCGAATCTCATCCAAAAAAGTTGGAATCAAGCAGGAGCAAGAAGAAACAACCCCCCCAAAATTCTCTACTTTTACCGGTGTTTTTACCCCTTCTATTCTGAGTATTCTGGGTGTCATATTGTTTATGAGAGCCAATTTTGTGCTTGGCTATTCGGGACTATGGGGTGCACTGATTATTCTTGGGCTGGCAAAGACAATAACCATCACAACCGGTCTGTCTATCTCCGCTATTGCCACCAACATCGATGTAAAAGGAGGTGGAGCCTACTATCTTATTTCACGCACATTAGGCCCTGAATTTGGGGCAACTATAGGGTTAACTCTCTTTCTTGCTCAAACCCTGGCCATCCCTTTTTATGTAATCGGTTTTTCGGAGTCACTGATAAGGATCTTTCCGGTATTACAGCCATATTTTCTGCATATATCGATCATTACTCTCGTTGCTCTTTTTATACTTACCTTTAAAGGGACAGACTGGGCAATAAAGGCTCAATATGTAATTATGACCTTACTGGGTTTATCCATATTTGTTTTTCTTCTGGGTGCGCTTCTCAAATTCAATCCGGAAATTTTGCAGAGTAATAAAGCGCCCAGATATGATCAAACCTACTCATTCTGGACACTTTTTGCCATTTATTTTCCTGCTGCTACCGGTTTTCTGGCAGGGGTAAACATGTCTGGCGATCTTAAAAACCCAAGCCGTTCGATCCCCATTGGGACCATGAGTTCGATCATAGTAGCTGGTTTGATTTACATAGCACAATTTGTCCTCTGTGCGGGAGCCATAGAACGAGAACAGCTAATAAATACCCCATTCCACAGTCTGATTGCGGTTTCACCATTTTATACCGGGTTTTTAGTAGTAATTGGGGTTTTCAGTGCCACACTCTCCAGTGCAATTGGTTCATTTCTGGGTGCGCCTCGTGTACTGCAGTCGCTGGGAAAAGATCGGCTTCTTAAACCTGCCAATTTCTTTTCCAAACTATCAAAAAGCGGCGAGCCAAGACGTGCCTTGGTTCTGAGTTTTATTATCAGTCTTGTGATTGTTATCTCTGCAGATAACAACGGTTCAGGAGTGGCACTCAATACAGTTGCCTCAATGGTGACCATGCTTTTTTTATGGGCATATGGAATAATAAATCTGGCAGCATTTGTAGAGACATTCAGCCGCAATCCCTCGTTCAGGCCCCGCTTTAAATACTTCCATTGGCTTCCAGCTCTAACAGGGGCAATCGCCTCTTTGGCGGTTTCATTTCTGATAGATGCGCTGGCTGCTTTCATTGCAGTCATTTTCATTGGATTGTTGTTTACTTATGTCCGGAAAAACATTATGGAGGCTTCATTTGGTGATGCACGCAGGGGCTTTTATTATACCCAGGTACGAAATAATCTGCTAACCTTGTCCAGTCTGCCGCTTCACCCAAAAAACTGGCGCCCTACCATAGTGGTTCTTTCGGGCAATCCATCACGCCGTCTTACTCTGGTTAAATGTGCAGACTGGCTTGGAAGTGGAAGAGGAATAGTGATTTTAGTGAATTTGATATTGGGAGATCTCAATAAGGTCGCAATTGCCAGAAAAGATCATCTGGACACTTTAAACCAGTTTATTCAGTTGCACAGAATCAAGGCATTTGCAGAAGTCCTAGTGACAAATGATTTTGATAACGGACTGATCCATTTTTTCCAATCGATCTCTATTGGTCCTATAAAACCCAATCTGGCGATTTTTGGATGGTCATCGGCCCCCCAGAGAGTAAAGCCGTTTTTTGATTCCATACGTATAGCCAAGCAGCTTCACATGAGCACAGTGCTTATCCGTGATGGCGGTCTGCCGGAAAAAACAGCGGGCAGGAAACCAAGAATCGATATATGGTGGCGTGGCAGACGCAATGGTTCCCTTATGGTGATACTGGCTTACCTTTTGTCGATAAATCCGGAATGGTCAGGTTCGCAGATAAGAATTTTACGTGCGATAAGGAGCAATAGTAACGCCGATGAAACCCGCTTTGAACTAGAATCTCTCATTGAGAATGCCAGGATCAAAGCTTTTGTCAAAATCATCGTATCACAACAAAATTTCTCCTCCATTCTTAAAGAATACTCATCTGATGCGAGCATTATTTTTCTGGGTTTTGACATTCCAGAGCCATCCGAGAGTTTCTCTTTTCAAAGCAGTTTCGATGAGATGTTAAAGGACATGCCTACCACCATGTTGATATCTTCAACTGGTGATGCAGATCTGTTGTCCTGATAGCCATAAAGCGCTTGCAATTTACTATCCTTCTGTACTTTCAACTGACTTTATGCTCTGATTATTCATATATTATGTCTATACCTGAATTATTATCAGGAGTTGCAATAGATAATCCGGATCAGAGATTTGGAGGAATAGATGAAGTCAATAATGTTTCCAGTATCGAATTTACTGGTTTTTATCTTTTTTAGTTCGGTGGTTTTCGGGCAGTTAAATGGAAATTTGACCTATACCCAGCATCGTGAATCCAACCCGAATCAAGATCTGTTGGATGCATATACAAAGATCAAAACTGCCATGGATTCCGCTCTTGGTTACTATAACCAGTACACCTCTTTGACCAAACATTTAAACGTGTACTACAATAAGGATGTTGGTACCGCAGATGCCAGTTACAATGGTACCATCAGATTCGGTCCAAAACGGTCTTATATGGTTGTACATACTTCAATGCACGAGATAGCACATACTCTGGGTATTGGTACTACAACCGAATACAGAAATCTTATCAAGAACAACATATTTACTGGTGCCCGGGCAACAGCGAAATTACGGGAAATTATCAATGATCCCGATACACTTCTTCATGGCGATCAACAGCATTTCTGGCCTTATGGACTCAACTATGCTAATGAAGTCAAATCAAAGCAGGATCTTATCATTCATTGCCTAATAGTAAATGAAATGTGTAAGGACATGTTCAGAGAGGAATTTTATAAAGTCTGCCGTTTGCGTTCGAAAGCCGATGGCAGGTATATGGTTGTATTAAATGGTAATACACTTTCTTTAAACAGTAATTATGATTCTACTTCAGTGGTGCGGATGATTGCCCTGAATGAAGAAAATGTTTTCAGGCTTGAATTTGGAAACAAGGTGCTGGAAATCCCGAACGAATCAAGAGCAGCCAGGGCTGTGGTTGGCCTGTATGGCTGGAATGGGGGAACACATCAACGCGCTGTTTTTGAATTTGAAACCCAGAATAAAGATGAAGCCAGAATCAGAATGGCCCATAGCGGTCATTACTTGCGTGCAGATGGGGACAGGATCATTCAGGATGTAGCGTCTGCTTCAAGGGAGAGTCAATACTGGGAGATAATAGATATTGAGGATGTTACTCTGAGAAAAATACCTGTCAAAAAGAGTTTACCCTATAGAATTGAATTAAACGATAAACGGGTCATTCTTTATACATCGGTGGCTGCTGAAAAAAACGCAACTTAGCAGATAACAGATCTTCATGGAAGAATTATCTGGTCTGAAATAGTAAAGGCAAATCATGAACACACTATTTCAACGGATAAATTTGCACGAGGTCTGTATGTAATAACCACTCAATTGTCAGGACAGAAACTAAGCAGACGATTTCTTGTAAAATAGCTTATAGAGTGGTCTTCTGATCAGCGGAATTATATGTTTACTAAAAAGTAAGTGCTCTTGTGGTTTATGGTTTATAAGAGGTACAATGAATCAACCACCCATACACAATCCTCATGATAAATTTTTCAAGGAGGCATTCAGCCGAATTGAGGTGGTAAGGAGTTTTATCGAATCTTATCTTTTGCAGCGCATACAATTTCAAATTAACCTGGATGAACTTCAGTTATTCCAAAATGATTCTGTTGATAGCAATTTAAGTGAATTCTTTACGGATATTATCTACAAAACCGAGATTGTTCCTGAAAAAATACCAATATACCTGCTATTTGAACACAAGAGTTATCCTGATCCTCAAACGGGTACACAGTTAGGGAATTATATAAACATGTTAAGAGAGCTTTTAATCCCATTCCGGTGACATCCTTTATGTTATTCCCATAATTATTTATCATGGTGAAATGAACTGGGATGTTTCCATTTACCTGCCCCTTAGCAGCAAATTGGACAGTGCATCAAAATACGCTCAGAATTTTTATTATGAGTTTTTTGATATTTCCCATATGCCGGATGATCAAATCAGAGGATCTGCTCTGCTAAGAATAGTTTTTTTAACTATGAAGTATATCCATAATCAGCAAATGCTGAATAAATTGGATGATATTCTCGTAGTTTTTGAAGAAATGTCTCATGAGGTAAATATATCGAATGATCTGAACACGTTTGCACTTTATATCGAAACAGCAGCACCACAAAATCTTAAACAGCAATTATCAGAAAAGATAAATAGCTGGGAAAGGCGAGATGATATGCCTGAAATTTCAAAGACTTTTCAGAGGTTAAGGGATGAAGGTAGAGTTGAGGGTAAGAGAGAAGGTAAAATGGAAGGCAAGATAGAAGGCAAAATAGAGGATGCTCAAAAGATGATTCATAAAGGGATGAGCAAAGAACTGATTCAGGAGATAACCGGGCTTTCCTTTGAAAAGATAATTGAACTTGAAAATAAAATTACCAAACGATCTCTATAAAGAGGCAGTTTTCAAGTAGATCATTACCCAAAGAACTACATTATCTCCTTTAGATATTGTTTTGCCCGAGGCACGAACTCGCTTGATGGATATCTTTCTACCAGTTTTTTAAATTCTGCTTTAGCCTCTACCGATTGCCCCATTTTTAAATAACTGAGGGCAATCTTATTCTGAGCATCATCTCCTTTCTGGTGGTTTTTAAATGTCAGGACTTTTTTATAGGCGATTATTGCAGTTGCAAAGTCACTGATTGCATAATAACATTCACCAATCCAGTAATAAGCATTTGCTGCATATTGACCACTTGGATAATGTTTGAGCAGATCGTTAAATAAGTTTACAGCCTCTTCGTATTGTCTTTTGTTATAAATCTGCAAAGCCTGTTGATAAAGATCATACTCCGGTGAATTCACCAAAGCGATAGCAGAAGCTGGAGAAAAGGTCGGTGCAGGATTTTTTTGGTTTTTTGAGCTTGCCCGCAGCGGCATAGCTTCGATTGCTTTGATTTGTGCATGAAGATCCTTATAGGCTTCTACCAATAGTGCAAGGCGGTTCTCCAGTTCTTCGATCTTAGCTGCAGATACACTGGAAATCTCCTCTGAGAGGAGGATGATTTTATTGTCTAATTCAGTGACTTTAGTGGAAAGTACATTAACATCAAGTTTGGCTTCCTGAGCCAGCTTAAGGGCTTCGTCAGAATTCTCTTTCACCTGTATAACATCTATCTCTGGCAATAAAGCTTCATTGTGAATCTGCTGTACAGAACCAGCACAACCTCCAAGTAAGGCAATAGCCAGACCAGACAGGAGTAACTTTATTTTTTTCATACTTTTAGCCTTTGAGAGCAGTATAGTCTGTCACCTCTTTTTAAGGTTGTTACTGCTTTTTATGCTCAATTATATAATAATCGGCAGAATTGGTCAAATAAAGAGAAATAAGAGTAAGCGGCATATTCTTTGCACTTGAAAATTAAGGTCTTTCATGAAAAAGCTATTCAAAGGAGTGTTCATGAAATCCTTAATGTGTATATCTGCAGTATTGGTTTTAATGATTCAGGCACAAGCTCAGGACACCCTTATTATCAGGCCTACACCTCGTTTCGAAATCGGTGCACTGCTGGGAGAACCGATTGGGTTAAGTCTAAAATTCTGGCATGGAACCATAACCGCTACTGATTTATCCGCAGCTTGGTCATTCACTGAAAACGGCACCTTCGAGATGCATATTGATTTTTTGATTCATCCCTTTAACCTGCGGGTCATTACCAATGGGAACAATTTTCCATTGTATATAGGTGCAGGGCTGGCTGCCAGGGTAGGTGATGACTGGTTTTTGGGAGCAAGAGTACCAATTGGGGTTGAATATCTTTTTAATTCTCTTCCTCTGTCAGTTTTTGGGGAAGTCGCTCCCCAATGGCAGTTTATACCTGCGGATGATTTTGTGCTCAGTGGTGGAGTAGGCATAAGGCTTATTTTTGGAAGTATCAGATAAAAATCCAGAATTAATTCATTCGGTTTTTAGTAAAACAAAGACTGATTTCGTACTTTTTTCATCACCAACTCCGAAATCATCATTTTAATCTATTACATAATGCTAAATCTGAAGTATCTTATTTAAAAATCTAAAATTTAAAATCCGTAATCTAAAATCAAACTGGGTGGTCTTATGCAGAAAATGCATTTTGAAATAATAATTCATGGAAAACCGCAGGAAATTTGGGATGCCATTGTCGATTCGCAAAAATACCGTAAGTGGTCAAGTGTTTTTCATCCGGATTCCTGTTTTGAGGGTGGATGGGAAAAGGGTGACAGGATTTACTTTCTGACTTGCAATAAAAGTAATGAGAAAGAAGGTATGATTGCGGAAATAGCAGAGAGCAGGAAATATTCCTTTATCTCTGTTAAACATTTGGGTTACATTTCTGGTGGAGTGGAAGATACCAGCAGTGAAAAGGTTAGACAGTTTGCCCCAGCATACGAAAATTACACTTTCACACAGCTTGGAGATGATACCAAATTTGAAGTGGACACAGACATTGAAGAAGACTATGTAGAAATGTTTAGTGAATTGTGGCCTAAGGCTCTTAAAAAGCTCAAAGACACCGTGGAAAACAACCAATGATTTAGTTGATCAGTTTTTTCAGAAGATGCTGCTATTAATGATAAAAGGAGATCAGAAATTGTGATCAAAAATGTTATTGGTAGTTTCTGAACCAGAGCCAGGACCTCCTGCCCAGATAAGCGGATACCAGATCAAAACAGAAAAAATCATAAATAGCAAGATTATAATAAAGGATCTCATTAAGATTAATCCTGTAAAATTTTGCTTATAGGGAACAATTGGAAATTAAGGTGGTATACACCTGTGGCATTCTTCTCTTCCTGAACAATCTTCAGGATCTCATTACGGAATTCGGTCATTTTATTTTTTAATTTACTAAAACCATCGGCAGACAATGTGGCTGTGATGGTGGAGATGTCTCGCCTTTCCTGAGGGATTCTTTCCAGTGCATTGCTGGCAAGCAGAATCGTTTCTTTATGGAAGGTTTGGGTGGCATTTTTTCTGCACTTATCTCCTGTAGTAATAAACCGATCGGTCTGATTGTATCTTCCATTTTGATCTTTCGAAATCAAACCCAGCCTTTCAAGTAATTCCACTCCCTCTCTTGCTTCAGAAACCGTAATTTGTGGTACCAACAGACCCGCCAATTCTTCAAAATCACCAGAAAAAGGATGTATTCCTATGAGCTCCCGTATTGCTGTGTAGTACCATTTGCTGTAAAATTCATAGAGATCAGTTTCTACTACTTTGCACTTAGGTTCTTTATATGAAATTAACTTTTCGAAGTAATTTTTCTTCTGGATATCAGATTTAGCACGGCCGTAAAAAACCAGATTAGTAAAATAATCCGATTGACGTTCGTCTAGTTTTAACAGTTTTATAAATCTGGGAATCGCTTTTTCTGGTAAGCTTTTTTGCCCATTAAAGACTTTTACTAAAAAACCTGGATCTATACCGGTTTTGTTCTGAATAAAACGGTAGGAGAATTTTACATCTTTTGAATGCATTTCCTCGTAAGAATCACGAAGGAATTTCCTATAATCATAATAGTCGAAGATATTGACCATTTTTTAGCTTATCCTTTTTTGGATAGTATAAGTAAAATTAAAAGCATCTGTTGAGGATGAGCCAAATTAATGTAGTCCCTACGGTCTAAATACAATATATAAAAATATTGAAAAATAGCTATTTTTTTTTAAAAGGAATTCAATAGTCTTAATTCTCTTTTAAACCTGGATGAAGGGACATTAATATCATTATCTTTAAAATTTATAATGTTTTGGTTATGCACGTATTTGTTGCAGACGCCATGGTGATGCTGAAGTTTATTAGTGGTGAGAAAAATCTTCAATTTCGAATTCTATTATTGGATCAGAATCTGGGATTCATAGATTTATGATTATTCCACAAAAAGGCAGATTTCTGAAGGTTCCAGCTTCAATTCACTATCATTTTTCTTCCTCTTAAAAGGATCATCAAAAGGGTTTATACGATATTTGAAATCCGCTATCTCACTGGGAAGCTGGTTTAAAGGAATTGAAACCGGGTTATACCAATCTTTGTTAACTAAAAACCCCATTTTGAGTTTCTGGTCCTCACTTTCCCTCAATAAAAAGAGAACGCTCGAATCGAAACTCCATAAAGCTCTCCATTTCCCCTCTTCGCATAAAAGTGGGTTGTTGAGTTTAAAAATGTTTACAGCTTTGATCCACTCCGAAACATCCCATTTACCATATTGGAGATCCTGAGGGCGGGAATTAACTACGTCTATTTTGTTAATGGCACCTGTTTCATATCCCATGGGCATGAGTAACCCTTTGGAAAAAACCGCAGCCAGAATGTACCGGTTTTTATGCCAGTTAAGCGAACCGGGGGCCTCTGCTGTAGTGCGCAGGGTATCGTGAGATTCAGGAAAACCGATTGAGGGAGCAATATGTTTGAATTGTTCGTGCTGTTCCAGACACCAGGAACTGTCAAAATTCCACCATTTACATGAATTAAACAGGTAATCAAAACCACATCCATTAAGGTGTTGTACCTGATCGAGAGTACATCCCAGTGTTTCAGCAAAGAATAATGTCCTGTGATTTCGCTTTTTGGCTGCAGAGATTAAAGTTTGAAAAACCATGCTTGGCACCTTATATGCAGCATCGCATCGGAAGCCGACAAAGCCAAGTTGCTGGTAAAAAGAGATCACCTCATCCCAGTATTTTAATAAACCGGCCAGATCGCTTGTATGTTCGAAATCAAGTTCTGCCAGATCCCCCCAGACGGTTACATTGGATGGATTGGCAGGATCGATTGCAAATGGATGAACGATGTTTCCGTTATAGTCACGCTTATACCATTGCGGATGCTGCTTGAGAAGAACCGATTCGTTGGCGGTATGGTTAATTACCAGATCAGTGTAAACATCAATACCATAATCCTCACAGCTTCTTATAAACTGGCTGATTGGAGAAAAGTCATCCTGTGCACTTCCTTCAGGGAGAAACTCCTGATTCAATCTATAATAATCTTTAATAGCATACAGACTTCGGGAATTGCCGGTTTGTTGAAATGGGTTCAGATAGATGCTGTTAAAGCCCATGCCAGCAATATGATCCAGGTGTTTCACCCATAGATGCAATGATGCTACCAAACGAGGGAAAAGATTGTAGATCACCACTGCATCATGTAAGGACTGTCCCATAAATACTCCTATATTAAATCATTGGAAGTGTTTTTCTCCCTGCTATTATTCACTAAATGCTAAGGCTCATGCTCCTGTAACAGGGCACAATTTTACAGAAAATAATCCGGGTTAAAAAATTTAAAAGAAATAGAGTTTGCCCCTCTGAGTGAAATCCTTGCAAACAACAGACCAGATCGGAAGGGCGGATAAATCCATTTGGTAATCATATAGAATGTGAATTATTTTAGTAATCGTTTTAACCAGGAGGTATTATGAAAAAAAGTTTTGAAAACCTTCGCTTGAATGTTTCATTTAACATAATGTTGACAATAGCTGTTCTGGCCGGACTCCTGACTCCAGAGGTTCAGCATAACTCCCAGCTCTCTGTTGCATACCTGGATCCAGGCACCGGGACAATGATAATTTCAGCTATTGTGGGGGTTTTAGCAACTTTAGTTCTTGGAATAAAAACCTTCTGGTATAAAATTACATCCATCTTTAAACCCAAAAAAAAGAATTAATCCACCATCTTCGTTTATAACAACACTGAAAGCCAACTGTGAAACAAAATCCTCTGGTTTCATTGAATCTATTTCTTAGATCTTTTCAAAATTATAAGGCATTCAATAGACTTACACCTGATGAACGCAACATAGTGGTTTATTCCGAAAGCGGTCAGGATTGGCACCATTTTCAGAAGATAATCGAAGAGCTGCTATTGAATTCCAGACACGTCTGTTACATCAGCTCAGATCCTCTTGATCCTGGGCTTTCCATAAAGCATTCCTTATATAAGTCCTTTTACATAAAATCCGGTTTCTGGCAGATCACACTTTTTCAGTTTTTAAAAGCCGACTGTCTTCTGCTGACCATGATAGATCTGAACATTTTCCAGCTAAAACGATCTATAAATCCTGTTCATTATATTTATCTATTCCATGCTATGGGTAGTACCCACATGGTTGATTTCGAAAACTCCTATGATCACTACGATACTGTTCTTTGTGTAGGTCCACACCAGATTAAGGAGATTCGCAAACGGGAACAGATTAAAGGGCTTGCCCCCAAAAATCTGGTTCCACATGGTTATGCCAGGGTAGAGGAGCTTTATGCTGAAGCAACCAATCGGTGTAAATTGCCGCAAAAGCCTTACTCAATCCTTCTGGCCCCGACCTGGGGAAAGAATTCCATCCTTCATCTCTGTGGTAAAGAAATAGTCAGCATTTTGCTCAATGCCGGATTTAAGGTTACCTTACGGCCTCACTATCAAACCCTTAAACTCAATCCAGAGATTGTCGAAGAGATTCTGAGACTTTACCAGAAAAATCCCTTACTCAAATATGTTAACCGCATGGGTGATAAAGATTCTCTTTTTGAATCTGATCTGCTTGTCTGTGACTGGTCTTCTACATCTATTGAATATGCCCTTGGTCTTGAGAAACCGGTTTTATATATAGATGTCCCCCGAAGAGTCAGAAATCCCGCATACCAGGAACTGGGGCTAGAGCCCATGGAGGTAAGTATCCGCAATGAGGTGGGTTTTGTGCTCAAAATGGATGAACTCGAGAATGCTCCCATGGTAATTGAGAAACTTCTGTCGGATCCGGGGCGATTCAAAGAAAAAATCGCTAATTTGCGGGAGAGCATTCTTTTTAACTTTGGAAAAAGCGTTGAAACTGGAGCCAGGGAAATTATTAAAATTGCAGATGTTCAGAAACAAAAAAGACTCGAGGGCTCATCAAACTCCTCAAACCTAAAAAACAATTATGAAAACCATTAAGCAATCAGAGGACTCGTCAGTTAAATCAAACACTGCTGAAAAAACAAAAAGGAGAAATTTACTTTTATTTAGCGGCTCTTGGTGGCAGATGAAAGATCGGCTGGAACTTTTCAGATGGAGTGCCGGATTCTTTTCGATTGCTACTATTCTGATGTTTCTTATTGGTTTACTTTATATCTCTGCATACAGACTGCCAGGTGATCTTCTCTCAATCATATATACTTTTACCGCCTTTACCAGTCATTTTGCATCTCTTTCAATCATTGCATGGGTTGCTCTGATTTTTCCACTGATCATTTTTCTGCCTTACCGGAAGTTTATCATTTCGGTATGTGTGTTATTGAGTTCTGCATTTCTATGTATCGAACTTCTGGATGCTCAGGTGTATACCTCTCACCGGTTTCATTTTAATCTGCTCACTATAAGGATACTTGGATGGAAAACCTGGGGTTTCGGTATCGTATATCTGTTTATTTTACTGGTATTCAACTCATTTGTGGCTAAAATGAGTTGGAATCACTTTGTTGCTGCCCGAAAAAAAATCTGGCTTACAGTAAGTTTGCCACTTACTCTGGTATTTCTGCTCTTCACTCATGTTACCCATATGTGGGCCGATGCCACTGGGTATGTAGATATTACCAGATTTACGACCACATTGCCTCTTTTTTATCCATCAACCAGCAAAAGGTTCATGATCAAGCATGGTTTTGTGGATATTTCCAACAGACGGGAACTGCCCAAGAAATTTACCAGCAGTGGAAGCGAATTTGTCTATCCGCAAAAGCCGCTGGAATATGCAACTGCAAATCCAGACAAAAACATTCTTATAATCGCTATCGATGGCATGCGTCATGATATGATGAATTCCGCTAATGCACCACGCTGCTTTGATTTTGCTCGCAGAAACGGTACCATATTCAATAATCATTACAGTGGCGGCAATTCCACAAAGATGGGAACGTTTTCCCTTTTTTATGGAATACCACCAACCTATCAGCAGTATGTGGAATCTCACAAGTGCTCTCCGGTCCTTATGGACAGACTGCTTCAGACTGATTATGGAATAGGAATATTTACCAGCTATAAGTTATATGCTCCTGCAAATCTGGATGTAACCGCATTTGTTAAAATTGAGAATCTTAGGCTGGAAACTGTCATACCGGATCCGCAGGCTCCATATCGGAATGATTCCGCCATTACAGATCAATGGAAATCATGGCTAGATCAGAAGAGGGCAGATCAACCATTTTTCGGGTTTTTATTTTATGATGCGCTCTGTACAGAAAGTTATCCTCCTGCATATAAAGACAGAATTCACTATGATGATGCAATGAGTGAGATACAGAAAAAATTTGTCAGATACCAAGTGAGCCTTCAATATACCGATTCACTGGTGGAATCGGTTCTGGACGATTTGACCCGACGTGGTCTTCTGGACAGTACTGTTGTAATAATTACCTCAGATCATGGAGAGGAATTCGATGACAACGGTCTTGGGTACAAAGGTCATGGCAGTTCTTTTAGTGATTGGCAAATCAGGACTCCTTTTGTTACTATATGGCCAGGAAAGCCAAAAGGCGCTGTTGAGAGAAGGACTTCTCACTATGATATAGTTGCTACATTGATGAAGGATGTTTTCATGGTGACAAATCCAGAATCCGATTACTGTTCCGGTAAGAACCTGTTCTCAGAAGAATCCTGGGACTGGTTGCTCACAGGAAGCTACTTCAATTTTGCTATTGTAGAACCAAATCTGATTACAGTTCAGTTTCCCGGCGGATATTATGAGGTCAGAGACAAGCAATATCAGATTATTAAAAGGCCACAGATAAGCCCTAACATTGTTTCTGCATTAAGTGAAATGGGCAGGTTTTTTAAACAATAGCCATGAAAGCAAAAATGCTTGAAAGAATCTTTTATCTATGCATTCTTCATTTCATACTTTTCCCTGGCTTTTCTTTCTCGGAAAAAACAGAAAAACTGCCAGATCATTCTTTTTCGTTCACTCTTCAGAATCAGATTATCCGCTTTACTTCAGAAGGTGATCTTCTTGATATCCAGTTGTCCCACAACTGTTATGATGTTATCAAGATAGATAAAACCTTTCACAACCAGGCGGGTATTCCATTGATGAGGATGGAATTCAGCAATGATTTACTTTCAGACAGCAGTATCAGGCCATCACCATACAAATTGCACAGGTCCCAGACAGATACAACTGCGACTTTCAGTTTCTCTTCATCGCCCCTGGCATCGGGTATTAAGCTGGTAAAAGAGTATACTTTTCATAAAAACAACTACACTCTGGTATTTTCGGGCAGGCTTGTTTACGTTGATCCCGGAACCATAACTGAGAAGTATTTTCCAGAATTGCAGTTTACATTTCCCGATGATATCAGAAACGGAGGTGATCTGGTCTATCTGGGCAAAAAAGTTCAGATTCTCAATAATGACAAGCTTCCGGAAACCGACACTTTAAAAGCAGATGACTGGACAGGAATCCACAACCGGTTTTGGGGGTGCTTTATTCAATCTGACGGGTCAAATCTGCTCTTAATCCGTAAGGATGGTTCATTTGAAATCGGACTTTCTCCATCATCAGGTTTGAAAATTTATTATGGTCCAATAGTTTACGACGAGCTCAAAAAAGCAGACCATCACCTTGGCAGACTTCTTTACCGCTTGCCATTCTGGATGAGATGGCTGTCATTTGGCTTTTTGTTTGTCTTTGATGTCCTTCTTAAGGTATTTCGAAATGTTCCGCTGTCATTGCTTTTATTATCGGTTTGTGTAAAGATTGTGTTGGCACCGCTTTTCAAACTGGCCAGCATCTGGCAAAAACAGGTAAACCGTCAGTCTTCACTGCTTCAGCCTCGTCTGGATGAAATAAAAAGAAAGTATAAGGGGGAAGAACAGACAAGAAAAACACTGGAGGCTTACAAGGAGCTTGGAATCAGTCCTCTTTATTCATTGAAGAGCCTGTTGAGCGCAGCAATTCAGATACCGGTATTCTTTGCCGCTTACCACATGCTCAGCGAACATATTGCTTTGAGCAATACTTCTTTTCTATGGATAAAAGACCTCTCCTTTCCGGATCACCTTTTTAAGCTACCATTTGCCATACCGTTTTTTGGAGAATATTTTAATGTTCTTCCATTTATCATGACCTCTTTTACCTTCTGCTCCTCCTGGATACACACCGATCCATCACTTTCTGTTTCTCTTCAGAAAAAACAGAGAAAAAATCTTTACTGGATGGCAGCTTTATTTTTTCTTCTGCTTTATACATCACCGGCAGGAATGGTTATTTATTGGACAATGAATAACATTCTGGCATTTTTGGCCTCTCTTTTTGAATTCATAATGCAAAAGCAAGAGAAAAGAAAAGAAAAAACGATCCAATCTCAAATTCCAGAAATTACCTGAAAGGAACCGGACAGAAGATGAAAGCAATAATATTGGCAGCCGGTTATGGAAACAGAATGCGACCTTTGACAGATTCATGTCATAAAACCATGTTGAAAGTCGCTGGAAAGACTATTATTTGCAGAATAATTGACGGACTTATTGAGAATGGTATTGAAGATATTGTGGTGGTTACCGGTTACCGGGCGAATGAATTGACGAACCACCTGCATGAGTGCTACCCGCAATTATCATTTCAATTTATCCATAATTCCAAATACCGTGAGACTAACAATATCTATTCCATGGCACTTGCTTTTGAGCATATCAGTATTGATAGTGATATTATTCTTATTGAATCGGACCTGCTATATCACCCGGAGGTCATCAGGCGGCTGATAAATTCGCCCTATAAAAATGCTGCTCTGGTGGATAAATACAAAATCGGCATGGATGGAACCGTGGTTACTGTTGAAAATTCGGTGATTACAAATGTAATACCACCTCATCTGCAGTCTGAATCATTCGATTTTTCAGATAAATACAAAACTCTGAATATTTACAAGTTTTCCAGGGAATTCTGTGACACTTCATTTAAGAAGCTGCTTATTTATTATGCTAATGTTATTGACCGCAATTGCTATTATGAACTGATTCTTGGCATATTAATCTACATGCAGAAGGAAACGATTCATGCGGAAATTGTACAGGGAGAGAACTGGTCTGAAGTAGATGATCCTAACGATCTGCAGGTTGCAGAATTTGACTTTAACGAAAACCGGAAAGAAATTCTGGAATACGCATTCGGTGGGTACTGGAATTACCATTTTACGGATTTCTGTTTTATCCGAAACATGCATTTTCCCAATGCTTCAATCATCTCAGAAATGAAAAACGTGCTCCCGGACCTTATGCACAATTATGGATCACGGCAGGCTCTTCTTGACAGGAAAATGGCATGGTTTCTTCTGTGTAATGAAAACAGGGTAACAGCACTTAATGGAGCATCACAAATCTATCCCATTCTAAAGTCCAGATTCGGCAACTCTCCTGCACTCATTCCTTGCCCCAGCTTTGGTGAATACAGCCGGATATTCAACAATTTCAATACTTACAAAGATGATGGCGATTTAGATATTACTGAAATCCAGCAGAAAGCACTGGATGCAGAATGCATTGCCTTTGTTAACCCTAACAATCCAACCGGAACCCTTCTTGATACCGAATGGATCTATTCGTTTGCTGCTGCATTTCCACAAAAGAAGATATTGATCGACGAGTCGTTCATTGAATTTTCAGAGTTCCCTTCTATCATCACAGCTCTGGAAAAGAAACCGCTCTCAAATATCATGGTTATCAAAAGTTTAAGCAAATCACTGGGTGTACCGGGAATCCGGCTGGGTTATTTCTATTGTTGTGATCAGGATATAAACTCCTATGTAAAACAGAACATTCCTATCTGGAATATGAACTCGATTGCAGAACACTTTCTGGAAATTATCCTTAAACACAGAAACACTCTTAGTAATTCTTTTACACAGACTATTAGTGACCGAACCAATTTTGCTGCCGAACTTTCTACAATCCCGTATATAGAAAGAGTTTATAAAAGCGGTGCAAATTTTCTTTTGGTCAAATTGAAAGGGAATGCTGATTTCGCTAATCAGTTGAGTAGATATTTATTGTCTGAAAAATCGATTTTTATAAAAGATGTCAGTTCAAAATTCCCCGACGGTGCAGGATATTTTCGTCTTGCTGTGCGTTTGCACAGTGAAAACCGGGATCTGGTAAATCATCTGTTAAATGTTGATCCCGATTTTGCGAGGGCATCCAAAGAAGATCTGATTTTGAACTGATTTTCAGTTATCTGGGCATTTTTCTCGATTGGGAAGTTTCGATGTTAAGAAATATAATTTTGATCTCTTTAATAGCTGTAAGTGTATCGCTTGCCTGGGATACCTCAAACACTATTCAAAAGAGTAATTTTAACTTCGGACATCAGAGTGGATATATGTATTCGAGAATGGGTGATGCCTATTTTAAAGAAGCAGGGTTTTGGGATTTTCAGACCGGTTTTATGGCTTATTACACCAGAAAGATGCCTCTGGTAAGAAATCCTTACTGGGAGGAACGGCTGATGTTAACAGTACCACTCTATTTCATTATATATCCCTGCAATGCCATAGCACTGGAAATGGAGCTTACGGATCTGTTTGTCGAGTTTCCATATCAGAACAGGCATAATACTGGAGGGAAAACACCACGCTTTAAAACCAAAATGCGTCTTCTTAAAGAGGGACGCTACAGACCGGCTGTCGCATTCACTGTGGGCGTTGCCTTTTCCAGTGCAAAACCCTACACTATCTGGGATAATAATCATAATTATTATGAGAGCAATGGACTGGCTGGAGCTGGAACCGGAGAAGCGGATTACCTGTTATTATTCAATGTCTCCAAAAAGATAGGATCTTCGCTGATAATCCACTCACGGTTGGGTCTTGCCCCATTAGGCAGCCCGGTTGAGTATGTCAGGGGTTCCGGACAGGCCGATGAAATTCCCTATGGAATATCGGTTTATAACAAGTTCAATAACTCATGGGCTGCACAGATGGAAGTCAGTGGAATGTACAATGGATTGTCATCCACAAAACTTGCTCATTACTCAGTGCTTAGAATCCAGGTTCATCGTGAGACCAAATTGAGCACCATAACTTTGAATCTTGAAAAAGGCTTAACAAGAGAAACCGATGAATTTGTGGCCGGTTTCTATAACACATTTCATTTCAGAAAAAAATGAGAGGTTAAAAGCTCAGGGGGGTATAGAAATGAAAGCAGTACTTCTTTGTGGAAGTCCCAGAAAAAACGGTAACACGGAGTTTTTACTGAAACGCTGTGTCAATCATTTTGAAAAAGCAGGCATAGAAACTCAGTTATTTTCTTTATCGAAATTGCAGGTTAAACCGTGTAAAGCCTGCGGCAGTTGTAGAAAACTGGAAAACAGATCCTGCATAATTTCAGATGATGATTTTGATCTTCTTTTTCGGGCAATGTGTGAAGCACAGATTATCGTGTGTGGATCTCCGGTTTATTTTGGCTCTGCGACTCCAGAACTTATGGCACTGCTGGATCGGGCTGGTTATGTCTCAAGAGCTAATGGGAATCTGTTCTCCAGAAAAATCGGAGGACCACTGGTAGTAGCCCGAAGAGCCGGACAAAACTTCACCTATGCGCAACTGCTTTACTGGTATATGATAAACGATATGATCGTTCCTGGCTCCAGTTATTGGAATATTTCATTTGGAAGAGAAGCTGGTGAAGTGGCTAATGATCAGGAAGGGCTCGCCACCATAGACAGATTTTCAGAGAACCTGGTATGGCTGGCCGAGAAGGTGTTTTAAAAATGATTATCTCTAAAAAATGCGGGGTGAATTGAAATGAAAATCCGATACAATTCTCCGGTAATTTTGACATTCACTTTAGTCAGTACCGCTATACTTTTTATCGATTCGATTCATGGAACATTCATCAGGAATTTCTTCGTTGCATATCCTCAGATGGATTTTTCCAATCCCTTGACCTATCTGCGCATCTTTTCGCATGCCCTTGGTCATCAGGACTGGAATCATCTTATTGGTAATTTCGCATTTATACTGCTTATTGGTCCTATTCTTGAGGAAAAATACGGTTCAAAGAGGATTCTTACCATGATGATAATAGCTGCGGCAGTCACCGGGGTGCTGAACAGCTTGCTATTTAATACCGGTCTGATGGGTGCCAGCGGGATTGTTTTCATGTTCATAATTCTGGGATCTTTCACCAATTTCAAATCGGGAGACATTCCTCTCACCTTTATTCTTATTATCTTCCTATTCCTGACCAGAGAGTTCCTTGAATCATTTCAAAGAGATAATATTTCCCAGTTTGCACACATTACCGGTGGAATTTGTGGAAGTGTATTCGGATTCAAATCCGTAAAGTAAGGAGACAAAAATCATGAAACTATGTGCTTTATCACTAAGAACATTTTTACCTGCTGTTCTTGTTCTCTGCTTATCAGAATTATCTGCAGAATCCAAAAATGACACTTGCGGCTTAAAAATTATCGAGAATGCCCTGAAGACTTCCCAAATAAAAGCAGATGAATCTGCGCATTTCCACTCTTTCCGGAAATGGCTGATTGAGATTGGTAAACCATGTAGCACAATTGTCAAGGATTTGAAAGAGAGGATCAGCATGTTGTCGGATACTTCTCTTTATTCAATCGATACTACCGGATTATTCTTTGTCGGAGACAGCTCTGCACCGGTGCAGATAGTGATGTATATCTCTTTTTCCTGCCCTCTGTGTAAATTAGTCTACCGTGAACTCTGTGATAGTGTAACTAACGGCAGCCTTTCGGGCAAGGCAAAGCTGGCAGTAAAACCTTTCGGTATCAATATGTTGAATAGTGCATTGGTTGCTGCAGCCCACTGGGGAAAGCAATCAGAGCTTCTGAGAGCTGCCTCTTTTATTAAGGAAAGACTAAATATGGAGATGGTGACAGCAATGGCAGAAAGCCTGAAAGTTCCTGTAGAATCATTCAGATACAGGATGGAAAGTCAGAGCACTGCCGAATACCTGAGAAAGTCACATCAGGAAGGTCTGCAAAATGAAGTGAATATAACCCCCACTCTGTTCATAAATTCACGTCGTTACAAAAGCTACAAGGACAGCAGATTGGTGAGTGAGGCTGTTGAAATGATTTATCGGCGTTTGCCAGAAAAACGCTGAATGGTTTTCACTGCTTCAGGTCCTGGCATTTGGAAAAAGCAAATACCTGCTCGATGAATTTTTCCCGTAGCGGCAAATCCTGAAGCTGTTTCTCATCGGTTACTGGTATAAACGGAAACTTTTTTGTGAATGCTGCTGCAAAAAGACCAGTGCCTCTTTTAACCGTACCGTCATTTGGAGTGGTAATCACCAATGTATCAAACAGACCGCAACTGGGAGATTTTGATTTAAAGATGAAACCGCTGAGGTTTTCTGAAGAGATGGAATTTAATGTGGTTTCAGTATATCTGATCAAACGCTCTGTAAGGTCAATCTGAGTCCTGGTGGTTAACAGGTGAGGGAAGGATGGATCGCCAACAAGATGCATTGTTTCTCTGGGAATAGGCAAACCACTTCCCACTTCCGGGCAAAAAGGTACATACTGAAAGATCCTGCCCAAAGTCTCAGTAATAAAATGATCAAACTTGTGGTTGCCATCGTATCTGACCTTGTTTCCCAAAAGACAGGAACTGATACCGATTTTCAATTTTTCCATTTTTCAGTGATTGGGCGGATGAGTTAATGGGGGTGATGCGATAGAAAAAATAATGCGCATAACAGAATAACTGTTATGCGCGAAAAAAGTTCAGATTATTCGATACCTGGAACAGGAAATCCATTACAAAGTTCTGCAACTTCAGATCCGATTTTTGAGAGTACGGCATCATCATTTACATTATTGATTGCCTCGTTCATCCAGAATGCGATTTTTTTCATTTCCGCAATTCCAAAACCACGGCTTGTTACAGAAGGAGTTCCCAGGCGGATGCCTGAAGGATCAGATGCTTTACGGGTTTCTCCAGGTACGGTATTATAATTAAGTACGATTCCTGCTTTTTCCAGGGCTACAGCGGCAACCTTACCGGTAACTGATTTATTTGAGAGGTCAATTAACATAAGGTGGTTATCGGTGCCGCCGGAAACAAGGTTGAAGCCATGAGAAACCAGCTCAGATGCCAGGCATTTGGCATTTTCTACAACCTTATGGGCATAGTCTTTAAATGAAGGTTTGAGAGCTTCTCCCAAGGCAACAGCAATTCCTGCAGTAGTTGCATTGTGGGGACCACCCTGCAGTCCAGGGAAAACCGCCTTGTCGATAGCTTTAGCGTGCTGTTCTTTGCAAAGAATCAATGCACCGCGGGGGCCTCGTAATGTCTTATGAGTAGTAGTAGTTACAACATCTGCATAGGGAACAGGGTTTGGATGAACACCACCAGCTACCAGGCCTGCGAAATGAGCCATATCTACAAAAAGTATAGCTCCGCATTCGTCTGCAATCGAGCGGAATTTAGCAAAATCAAGTATTCTGGGATAAGCGGAGTGTCCGGCAATAAGCAGTTTTGGTTTGTGCTGGAGTGCCAGGCTGCGGATTTCATCATAATCGATCAGGCCGGTTTTAGGATTGAGGCTGTAATGCACGGCGTTAAACCATTTTCCGGTGATGCTTGCTTTGGAGCCATGTGTAAGGTGGCCGCCATGGCTGAGATTAAGCCCCAGGACGGTATCTCCTGGCTTGGCAAAAGCCAGATAGATTGCCAGGTTTGCAGGGGAGCCAGAATAGGGTTGGACATTGGCATGTTCAGCACCAAAAAGTGCTTTGGCTCTGGCAATAGCCACTCTTTCCAGACCGTCGCAGTTGACCTGTCCCTGGTAGTAGCGTGCTCCCGGATATCCTTCAGAGTATTTATTTTGAAAAACTGTACCGCAGGCTTCCAGAACTGCTTTAGAAGTATAGTTTTCGCTGGCAATTAGTCGAATGGTGGATTTTTGATATGATTCTTCGGATTTAATGAGTTGAAAAATCTCAGGATCATTTTTTTCTAACACGTTCATGGGCGACTCCTTTGAGTTAAAAAATTACCGATGCCCAGACGCGCGGCAAAACCAATCCCGCACTCCCCTGAGGTGCTCCTCAACTGCGTCAGTTATGCGGAAATGAAAAAACTACATTACGGAAAATTTATGGGCAAGTTTTGTACCGCACTCTTTTAACTGGCAAGGAGAAACTCTTTTTGGCTGAAGTTTTTCCTCATAATACAATGTTTATCAGCGCACTTTAAACGTAATTGCTGAATTCTAATCTTTCACAATTTATTTGCGAAGCCGCCAAAATGTGTGTTTAAGGCCAAGAAATCGTCTTTTTACCTCAATGAGTCATCTTTTTAGCCAAATGAATCATCTTTTTAACCATAAGAGCATCAATCTAAGTTGCCCGAAGGTGAATCTGAGTTGCCAGATAGTGAATTTAAGCTGCCCTACAGTGAATATAGGTTGCCAGACAGTGAATTTAATATGCCCTACAATGAATCTGGGTTGCCCGAAGATGAATCTAAGTTGCCCGAAAGCGAATCTGGGTTGCCCGACTATTATTATGGCATTCAAGGTTAAAAACAGATAAGAAAAACGTGACTTTTTATGGAATGCAGTTTTTTTGGACGATGAAATTAAAAAGGAATGGGTGGAAATCGTAAGATTCTATTGCTGGATAGGGTGATAGGGAGGATTGCAGGTCTGGGTGAGAAATCTGCTTCTAAGGTTTCCCACAGGGTTATGGTAGATAACCGGTACATTCTACCTGACAAATATAAAAGACCAAATACTACCAGGCTGGACACTTATTCAACTATATCTCAGACAAGTAATAGATATTTTCTTTTGCTACGAAATGCTCGAAAATTTCCTCGTTGTGAGAGATCATCAGCATGGATGTCCCCTGTGAACGTTTCTGATTTAAAAGCTCCAGAACCCTCTTTACACTGTTAAAATCCAGACCATTAAGTGGTTCATCAAGCACAATCAAATTGGGTGCCTGTATCAACGTTCGCAGCAGGTTAAGGCGCTGTTTCTGACCACCACTGAGAAAAGCCACTTTTTTGTGAAGGAACTGATCTGTCAGGGTAGAGGGATCGAAGAGGTCCTGAAGATATTTCTTGAGCTTTTCAGTGTTGAGTTTCGATTTTAAAGGTAAACCTTTAAATGTTTCCAGAACCGTTGCCTGCATATTCAGTGATTCGTCGGCATGCTGAAATACCATTCCGGCTTTTTTACCCCAGATCTTTTTCTGCCAGAGGGTTTCAGGGCTCTTTTCGTTAGCGGTTACTCCTGCAAGTCTCATTTTAAAGGAATCTGCATGGTAAAGACCCATGACGATTTTCGCCAGAGTGGTTTTTCCTACACCGCTGGGAGCCTTCAGATACACCATATCACCTTTGTTAATCACCAGTGAGGAAGGGTGCTGCCGTAATTCATCTTTATAGATGCAAAGATTGCGATTGAAGATGGAAAACCTGGATGAGAATTCCAGCGTCGTTTCTTTGGCAAAGTTTTCCTTGTATTGGCTGTGACCGGTTTGAAGCCAGCTAAGGTATTGCTGTGGTGAGAAATCCTGGACATCCACATCTGGTTCTGTTGTACGGGAAAGTTCCTTGAAATGGATATTTTTAACAAGATGGCGATGTCTGTTGTAAATCTCACTAATAATAGAATAATCATGGGTAATGATTATGGCGGTAAAAGGGTGTGCGCTGTATTTGGCAAACAGCAGTTCCAGAAACCGGTTGCGGTAATTATTGTCCAGACTTCCGGTGGGTTCATCAAAAACAAATGCAGTCTGTTCATCGGATGGGTTCTCAATGAAAGCATTTATTCTTTTGAAGGCCATAGCCAAAAGGATTCTCTGTTTTTCTCCACCGCTGGGCCGATAGGGTTTGGGAAAGATGTCGATTATCTTTCTGATTGATGGATCATCGTTGGTTTGCCACAGATATCTCAGTATTTCCTTATCCTCATGATCACAGAGAGAGCCTTCATTGAGCTGTTCCCTGATGGTCAGAAGGGGATTGAGGTGTGAGGATGGCTCCTGGAAAACAAAGAAACCGTTTCTTCTGATCTGTTTAGTCCAGTTGTCGTTAAGATGATAGCCATAGGGTTTATTATTTATAGTGACTGTGAGATCTTCAGGATCCAGCAGCCCGTATAATCCTTTTGTGATTATCGATTTTCCAATACCGGATTCACCAAAAAGAAATGTTATTTCGTTTTGATAGACCGGAAAGTTTTCAGCATTTACCAGACAGCGATTACCGGACTGAACCCGGATTGAAAATTGACGTGTATTCATAACCGGTGTCTTTCCGCGTAGCCATTTGAGATATTGTTGATACAGAAAAGAGAAAAAACGATAAGAAATGCGACCGTGATACCTTGCAAATGCTGGAAAAGCAGATTAGGCAGATAGCTCGGATTAAAAAGGGTATTTCCAATAGCCAGGATGTCCTGTTTGCTGTCGATTTTGGCCAGGAGGCTTCCGAGAGTAACCGGAAGACTTACCGGGTTTATATCGGTAGACAAGCCTACAGAAATAATAAAATCAACGCTGCACTGCAGAAACACTGCACTTCCAAATACAGCTATCAGTTTGTTAAAAATATGTAAGCGGCTGTTTTTCCAGAGTATATCGAAATTAACGATTCTGCTTTCGGAGATACCGCATACCCGCATTGCACTATAAAAGTCCAGCTTTTTGAAATGTTCGATTCTCTCTCTCATCAAATCAACCACTTCTGCAATTATAAAAAGACTCATACAGAAAGCCAGACAAGGAAAAACTGCAAGATTTCCGGTCAATATGCCTTTGTCTACCAGAGCGGCGATTCCCACATATCCGAACAGGATGCCTACTATCTGGGGAATTGAGCGCAGGAGATTAAGAAAAAAAGTTAAAGCGACATATCCTGCATGATTGTGTTTCTGCTCGAAAAAATGGAATCCCAGGGTTATAAGCCAGGATAGAACCAATGTGAAACAAACCACCAGAAGGGATATGCTGAAAGTATTTATAAAACCGGTAATCACTTTCTCTAATGCTGGACGGTTAAGAAAAAGCAGATCCCAGATCCCAACAATAGCTATGGTGATAATCCATATTACAGTCCATAGCTGATCTTTGGAACTAAGAAATGACTGAAGAAAAGTGTTTTTACGATCTGTTCTCATATTTCAAAGATTCCCTGTACACAAGAAAATCGGTCAGCATTTCAGTAATCTTAACAGTGTAAAAAATAGAAAGAATTATTACTATCACCACATCATAATTCTTATAAAGCATCTGGCGAAGCATTTCGTAGTTAAGATAACCGTGAATGTTGAGTGCCATCTCAATTATTATTAATCCGGTAATAAGGAAACATGCCTGTTCCTTTATAGTTGATAGATACTGAAAACGGGCATTCTGGAAAATATGCTGAAATACATGACCTTTGAAGTTTTTGCGAAATTTAAATATGGAACTGTAGGGTATTCCGCTGGTGCTGTTATAAAGATAGGAAGAATTAAGGTTTTTCACCAGAGCAGTATCCAGATAACCTTTCCTGCTTTCTGATATTAAAAAAGCGTAAAACTTATTGGAATACATGATTAAAAGACCATTAGATATAACGCCCAGAATAATCATGAAAAAAAGTGAATCGGTGTTGAATTCCGTTCTGATCGAATAGGCTATGACATAGGCTGGCGAGAAAAGAATAAAATAAACTATACTCTTGAATATGGAGTTAAAAATTGAGCCTGTCTTTTTCCCAAAACTCAATTTCTCTTTTTTGAAAGCAAGCTGAAGTTTTCTTTCTAATGCCTGCTTTTTTGAAATAAAACGCCACACTGCTATTGTCTGTACTCCATACCAGGTCAGAAGCATCACAATTATATAAGTAAAAAGAAATTTGACTAACATCCAAAGGAGGTCCTGCAGTTTGCTGATCGAAAGATGCTCTTCCAGATGGGATTTTTGAAGTTTTTTATTGAATTCATTTTCTTTTGTGCTAAGCAGTTCATTGATGATCTGATTGTTTTTATCAGCCTGATCCGGATAAAAGACATTCATCACATCCTTGAGAAGAGCCCGTTGAAAGGGATCATTGATATTTGAGATGGGGACTTCGATGAACTGGCGGATGCTGGAGCTTTGCCGTTCCTGCTCCCTCGCTCTTGATGTATTATAAAAAGAAAGAAAGCCAAAAAGCAGTAATGTAACAAAGATAATCCCTGAAATATGTTCAATAATTTTATTTTTCATAGTGATTTCAGAATCCAGTTATCGTGGACTGATGGTAATCTCTCCTGAATTGTACTGGATATTGAAAGGTTTACCCAGTAATATTTGTTCGATGTCCTGCAGAACATACCTGGTACTATTCTGCAGTTGTTCGCTGATCTGTGCTGATGAGCTCAGTGTACATTTCAGTTGCTTGCCATCATTGCGCAATTTCCACTGTGGAACCGATTTGTCCTGATGAGTTATATCGTTAAAGAACTCAAAATACTGGTTATAGGTTTCATTTACAGCTTTAAGCCGGTTTTCTACCACTTCATAAATATCATTAACACTGAATGTTCTGGATTTGACCAAATTTTTAGCGGATGTTTTAAATATTGAGGGACCGCCGTTTATCCATCCGTATACCTTTTTATCCGGAATAAAAACATAGTAAGAACTGGAATACCGGAAAATGCGTGAGACAGTCTGACCTGCACTGCATTTGGTAACCGGGCCACTGGAAGGGTATTTCTGGTATACATTTGTGGACTGGTTAAGTGAGACTGTGTCGCCGATTATCAGGCAGCTTTTAAAAATATTGTGATAATGTTGAGAGGATAAGCCCTTTAAATTGCCTTTCTCATCGAGAAGCAGGAAACAGGTCTGTCCCTTATATTGGCAGCGAATAGCTTCGGTGATCTGATCACCCAAAGTTTCTTTGCGATTAACAATCAGAAACGGTGTGTAAGAGGGAATGTTATTTAAGTCAGTTTCTGTCAGGATCTGTTCGAATTGATTGAAGATAGAAAGCTTTGAAGGGTCAGAAATGATCAGAAAATCACCTTTTTTTTCGGTTCCTGACAAGACAGCCGGAAGAATGATGCAGAACAGAATCGCATATAATTTTTTCATAATAAAACAATTCTATGGGGAAAAACCAGAAATTCATAGCATGTCCTTATTGAAGGACATGCTGAAAATGCAAATTATTTTTTCCTGGCTTCCTGCCACTTCTCAATTGTAGAAAGCTGAGAAGCTGTACCATAGAGATCGATGGTATTGGAATCAAACTGAGTACTGAAATAGGCCAGTGAAGGCAGAGAAAAAAGCCAGCTACCCAGGGCAAGTTCGTGCTCCAGTTGATCGATATCCCGGGCAAAATACTGTTTATCTCCGATTTCATGAGTAGCCATAAATCCATAGATTTTTTTCAACAGTTCGGTAAACTGACCCCGTTCCGGGGAATCGGTGCCAAGATCGATGCGAAAGAAGTTCTTGTCTGCTTCAAAAGACTGATCCAGAATAACCTGTTTCCCTTTTTTGTCTATTGCGGTATGCAGATTTACCCTGTAGGTTTCGAAGTCCGGCTGACGGAGGAAAATGTTATACATGTCAAACAGGAAGTTGCTTCTGTATCCGCTTACTGCAACCAGTACTGCATCATAATTACCCTTCCGGATTTCTGCGTTGGGAACCACATTTACTTTGATCTTTCCTCCAAAGAGTGATGGATCGTTCAAGATCTCAACCAGTTCTGCCAGTTCTTCCCGGTAGTCATGGGTGAGGCATGTCTGAATTTGCACGGTGTCAGGAAGAACAGATGGATCGGGACCATCGAGTTCGGTTGCAGGTATGACCACAGAGTCTTCCACATAGTATGAAGTAGTGGGGAAAACACTGTAATTGAGGTATTCCTCGTAATTGTTGTTCTCTCCCCGGTAGTTGGCGATATGGCGTTGCTGTTCGGTTCCGATCCGGAAAAAACGGTTGAGAATTTTTTTGTTATCGATCATTTTGCGCAATGCTTTACGCTGATCGAGGTCGAGACGCTCAACATTGAAGAAAAGAGCGAAGAAGCAAGTACTAATGCTTGATTTGTAGAAATATTTTTCTGTTTTTCCAAGAATAGGGGAGATTGCTCCGAATGGGGTGCTTAGTAAAACATTTATGTTACGGTTTTTAAGTTCTGTGGAATAGGTACTGTTATCAATGTAGGGTTTTAGAACCACATTGTTGACAACCGCGTTATAATCGGGAGATTTGTGAAAATGAATTTTGTCTTCAATTTCACCAGCCTGCAGATAGGGACCGGTACCATTGTTATAAAAAGGAGCATCCAATTCGGAATCAAAGGGCAGGATTTTAAATGAGAATACCTCTTTGATGTCGCTTTCTGTCCAGATACGGTCGCTTTTCAACTGGAAGACTATTTCGCCGTCGTCATTGGGTCCCTGAAAATCGAATGACGGGACTGCCTGAGAAACGAGAATGTAATCAGGGGAGATGCTGCCCAGTTTTTTAATTCGGTTAAGAGTAAATTTCAGATCCTTGGCAGTAAAATTGATTCCCTCTTTTTCTGATATGGAAATGTTCTTCTTGTCCATTGTTACAGAATAGCTGTTGTGCCATTTTTTACGAGGTTTGAGCCGGATGGTGACATTGTTTTTCTGGTCAATGGAGACAAATTCTCCCAGGCCGTCTTCATACACTGTGCCACTTCTGTTGGCAGAGATGTTAAACAAACCATCAAAGAGGACCTCATCGAGTTTATCGGCAACAGGGACTGCGCTGGGCACGTGGGGATCGACCCTGGGTTTCTGGTGTGCAATGTAAGGCAAAACAATCTGGTCGCTGAGGTTCTTACTGAAAAAGAAATAATATACCAGGCCACCTCCGGCAGCCAGAACCAAGATACTGATAATGATTAAAGCCTTTTTCATTAAATATTCTCCTTATATTAGCGGATTCGGTTATTTCTTTATTATTGGTTTCTGTACCATTATGCTCACAGGGTGCACTTTAAAGGATGGATGATTAAAGGTTATTTCAAGCATGTTTGCTTTGCCTTTGTTCATCTGTACAGGTGTAATCTGACACTCGTAATCGTTTGATGCACTCGGGGCGGTTATAGAAAAGCGGCCTTCGCTTTTAAGCAGCTTCTTATTGAGAGAAATCGCTTCATACCATTGCTGGGTAGCAGCATTCTCTGCAATTTCCTTAGGCAGCTTTATATTGACATCGTAAACCGGATACTCTGCTTCGGTAGGTATGTCCACATACAAACGAACCACATATTTGTTAACTCCCCGTTTTTTGCTGGTTACCGGCAGAGCGAAAATCCTGCGGTAATCAGCAGGCTTGACTATCCATTTAGAAGCCATTGGGTCACATTCCGCAATTCTGGATTTGACTTTTTTGTCCTCACCTTTGTAATATTTGCCATGTGCAACAATCGCCCGGGCCTTAAAAACTCCATTGTCATTTGGGTTGGCGATGAACTGGCTATATAACAGTGAGATTGCTTTGGCAGGAAACTCATTATCTCTCATTTGCTGAAGATGTGCAACAAGGTCTGCTTTGCGCTGGAGAAGTTCTTTTTTGGACCCTGAGGAGAATTTTACATCATAAACCGGTACAAAGACTGAATCTGAATAGAGAGAGTCCACATTTTCCAGGGTATTGATATTTTCTTCCAGAAATTTGTTTATACGTATTCTGGATACCCGGTCAATTTTAGTATAAAGAGAGTCTTCGAGCTCTTCGATTAGTGCGGCTTTCATGGTTAAAATGTCTGCAGGTTTCAGAAAGTTCATATCTTCATACAAAGCGTAGAGAAGCCTTTCGGACTGTGGCCAATTCTGTGAATTCAGTGCTGCCTCAATTTTTTTGCCTTGTTCCTCAATTGACATTTTGTCCAGAGCACGATATTTCTCAAGTAGAAAATCCAGATGAGCATTTTTGATAAGCATACTCAGCATGGTGCTATATTCGCTTTGGGCTTTGAGTACATTAAGCTGGATGACCAGTGCTTCTGCTTCTTTGAATTTGGAAAGAGCATTATTTATTGTGTCGGTTACTGCTTTAATCTTCTCATTGAGATCAGTGGCGCATCTGTATTGCAGATACATTCCACAGGACTGATCCAGTGGCTTTGGCAGACTGTTCTGAACTGAAGTAGCTCTTGTGACGATATTTCTGAAAAAATCATCTCCAGGCATCTGTTTATCTTTGGCAATAGAAGCACGGATTGCGGTAAGACTATCATTTGCAGCAATAATTGCATTGCTGTTGGTGTCAAAATCCTTTACGAACTTAGCCAGTACTGTGTATTCTGCAGGTGTTGGCAGCCCGGCAACATTGTAGAGTGTGCCGATACGGAAAAGAGGTTTTGTCAGATAAGTGTCTTCGTCAAAAGGCTTTGCATTTTCCTTGCCTGAGAGTCTCTGGTCATAGAAAGGAACAATCTCTTTCAACCGTTCTGCGATAACCGTTTGAGCTTCAGAAACGATAGGGCTGGTGAAACGGTCTTTAGACTCAAAAAAGGAGATGAAGTCTTCAACTGAATTTAGAAATTGAGCTGGATTACCTTTGCTGGCAAACTCTTTTCCAAAGAAATTGAGGACCATAAGGTAATTAGCCTGAAATTTCATCTCATCTTCGATATCTGATTTGAGCTTTTTATAATTTTCGTAAGCTTCGTCTTTGGAGTTTACTATTCCTGCAGGAAAGATGCTTTCGATAGCCAGAAGTTCTTTGTAAACCTTCTCAATTTCTGCAGAATGACCTTTTACTTTATCTATAACTGTGGGAAAGTTGGTTCCCTGGAGATGATTTCCGGAACCGATGGAATTATAAGTATTGCGATCTACTTTATTTTTCTGGAGAGTTTCTTTGAAACCGGCATGTTTGGTCTCAAATTTGAAGCGCCATTGTGGTGTATAACGATAATCAATGTTAAGGACCAAATCCTGTGAAATCCCTTCCATAATCAGAAAATAACCAGTGCTGTTTTTCGGGATGGGATAAACGCTCTGGGTATCAGTTTGGGATTCGTCGGCAATTTTTGCTCCGTAAGATTTCTTGGTAAATTGATTGGTAAGGAAACTTGTAAACTGTTTTTTTGAGGGGATATTGAGTACCAGGTAAAAATTGTCTTCCTGGGTAGAGGGAAAATTGATGAAATATTTCTTGTCTTTTTTCAGTTCAAAATCTTTTTTACCATTCTTAAGTTCAATGTATCCGCTTTCGGCTGGTGAGAGAACCGGTTTGGGTTGCAATTGTTTGTAAGAGGCACAGCCGATAAAAAGAAGCGGAACCGCAAAATACATATACCGTAGTTTCATCTAACTACCCCCATTTTGATAAGAAAATTAAAGTAATGTTCGAATTGGTACCCGGGTTAAGAAAACATTTACAGAACCAAATGTTTTTTAATCAGGCAATTAAAAAATCAGAGTATTTGATCGGAGACAGAGCCAGACAATAAAATTGCCCCCCCTTTCTGATACATAACTCAGGTATAAATAACAAATATAATGAGTGGATTCGCAGAGATGCTGCATTTTTTAGATAATTTTCTTTCTTTTAAGCATTATAACTAGCTTAATTTCCAATTTTTTGGAATTGATTCAGGTTTTCTGGGCTGTATTTCCCCGGAGGTAAATTATTGATTATAAAGGTTTCACCTCTGGGACGTTTCAAAAAGAGAACATATTTTTAAATTTTTTCCAGATTGCTTATTTTATATAAAATTCAAGAGATGACTCATGGCATAGATTCTGATTGATTTGAGTTATGTATATTTATTGAGTTCTCGACATATCCCCTTTTTAAGGATAACATTATCATCACTTTATACATTATTTATCGTTCGGTATAAAACATTAGAGTAAAGATTATGGACCGTTATTCAGGACTCTTTCTTCATCCCACCTCTATGCCTTCCAGATATGGAATTGGGGATTTGGGAAACTTTTCCTTCACCTGGATCGATATGCTTTCCCAAATGAAACAATCGTTCTGGCAGCTTTGTCCTTTAGGACCTACCGGCTATGGTGATTCTCCATATCAGTGTTTCAGTTCTTTTGCAGGTAATACCCTGCTTATTTCTCCAGATTCCTTTGCCGAAGAAGGGCTTTTAACCACTACAGAACTTGAGACCTATCCCAGACTTCCAGATTCCTCGGTGGATTATGGGGCAGTCATCATTCAAAAAGAAAAATTATTTCGGAAGGCGTATTCCCGATTCACCGATACGGGTGAATTTGTGCAGTTCTGTGAAAAGGAACAGTACTGGTTAAATGATTATGCTCTATTCAGGGTGATAAAGGATCTGATGGGAGGGAAACCCTGGTATCTCTGGGATACTCCTTTAAAGATGCGTTATCCTGCTGCAATAAAAGAAATTCTTTCAGCAGAGCGCAATTTAATACGCTATCAGAAATTTCTTCAGTTCTGTTTTTACCGCCAGTGGATCGCATTGAAATCATATGCAAATAAAAACGGGATTCAGATCATTGGGGATATACCTTATTATACTGCTTATGACAGTTCTGATGTCTGGGCTGCTTCTGAGCTTTTTGAATTGGATGAGTCCGGAAAACCTTTAAGAGTCGCTGGAGTTCCACCTGATTATTTCAGTGAAAATGGGCAACTTTGGGGCAATCCTCTTTATAGATGGAATAAAATGCGCAAGGATGGTTACTCCTGGTGGATAAAAAGAATTCAGAAAACTCTTGAGCTGGTTGATTACATCAGACTGGATCATTTCAGAGGGTTCGAGTCATTCTGGGCAATTCCAGCTTCCAGTAATACTGCAAAAAAGGGAGTATGGGAAAAGGGGCCAGGTATCGACTTTTTTAATGTGATTAAACAGAAACTGGGAAAATTACCCATAATAGCCGAAGATCTGGGAGAGATTACTGAAGATGTTGAATTGCTTAGGCAACAGGCAGGACTACATGGAATGAAGGTACTTCAGTTTGCCTTTGATGGCAATCCTCATAACCCATATCTGCCCTACAACATATTTCCTGATAGTGTCACATATACCGGAACTCACGATAATGATACATCCATAGGATGGTACAATAGCCTCTCTTCAGAAAATAAGGTTTTTGTTCATAATTTCCTGGGCTGCAATGGAGCAACTGTCTTTTTACAACTATTTCTCCGACTGGCCTTTGGTTCACCTTCCAGACTATGCATAATTCCGTTTCAGGATGTATTGGGGTTGGGGACGGAGCACCGGATGAACACTCCTGGAACCGGTAGTGGTAACTGGAAATGGCGATTCACAGAAGATCAAATCTGCAAAGAAAAACTACAGGAAATCAGAGAACTGACCAGTGTGTTTGGAAGAGCTCCGGATAAAGAAAAAAAGCAAATCCTGAAAAGCCGAATTGAACCTGAGGCGGGTGAATTAGGTCTAAAATGAACATTTGATTCTTCAGGTTTGGTTCACTGTCCCCCAGAGGTGATTTATTAATTGAACAAAAAAACACCTCTGGGGAACTATGACTGGCAGACTGAGAAAGCCTCCGTACTATACAATTGTTTATACCGGCCAATTATCTTTTCAATATTATACCGGTTCTCAAAGGAGTGTCTTGCGGCTTTACACATCTTTGTCCTCAGAGTTTCGTTTGTCATAAGTTCTTTAATGGCCTGATGAAGACTTTCAGTGTCTTTGGGGGGCACCAGGATTCCAGTCTTGCCGTTCTCGATTATTTCGTTTATCGGAGAAATATCCAGGGCAATTACCGGTTTGCCATGGCTCATTGCCTCAACATATACCATCCCGAATGACTCATCATTTGAGGGAACACAGAGAAATAAACAGCACGATAGAAGATGCTGCTTTGTATCTTCATCCACTTCACCCAGATCGGTAATATCTGGATTGACCGAATCGATTTTTTCGCCTGGTCCCACAATCAGAAGTTTTCCTGATGATTCAAGCCCATGAAATGCAGAAAGCAATAACGGGAGCCCCTTGTGTTTCTCCCGTCTGCCTATAAAAAGTATGTATTTGCCATAGGTATTGCTGCTTACCGGATTTGAAAAGCGGGGGATGGGTATCGGAGGTGGGATTACCACTATAGCAGGATTGCAGAAATCGCCGGTAACAGAAAGGAATTTTTTTTTAAAAGATTCTGTGGGGCAAATAAGTGTATCAGATGCCTTGTAAGCATCTATTTGCTTGGGAGAATCACCCCATTTCCCAAAA
The DNA here is from genome assembly GCA_012519985.1 of Fibrobacter sp. Taxonomy (GTDB): domain Bacteria; phylum Fibrobacterota; class Chitinivibrionia; order Chitinivibrionales; family Chitinispirillaceae; genus JAAYPC01. Next base: position 3,785 of record JAAYPC010000045.1, on the reverse strand, counting down.
TGGATAAAGGGATTGTTAATGAGTTTGATCCCTTTTTTTCTGCATATTTCGCTAATGCATCGGGCAAGGTAACCGGTAGAGATGCAGTGGACAATTTCTGCGTTTTTGAGCAGAGATGCAATTTTTTTTCTGAATGCCAATCTGTAAGAAAAATATAATAGATCATAAATAAAGGATTTTTTGCATACAGGTATATTCCATATTGCAAGTGGCAAGAGCATGATTTTTTCTATAATGCCGGTTCTTAAAAGATTAATGGGGTTGCCATCCGGATCGATGGGTGGAATCTCTTTGACACTCAAATAGCGTTTGAACAGTGAGGGTGATGAACAGGTTCCATGAGTGATAATCTGTATGTTGAAATCAACTCTGAGATTTGAGGCAAGTGTTTGTGCAACCGCTTCTGCTCCACCTCTTTGTGGCCAGTAATAGTCAGTGGCTATTGTCAGTTCCTTATTTTTCATCTTTTTTGCCTTGCTCTATTATTTAACCGGCTTATCCGTATTATACATTAATGAAGTAAAATATTGAGCTATTGTGTGATTAAACTATTTTACAGAGATATTTTGTAACCTGATTCGGACAGTTTTGGGTTATAGTAATTCGTGTCTTACTTCCTGTTTGGCTATTAGAGACACGTGAATGCATGATCAAGAAAACCGCGAATCTAAATCACTATAATGGATGAAATGTATCCAGTACCTTGTTACTGATTCGAAAGTATTTGTGTCCGAATGCTCACCAAAAGAACAGGTTTTATAAGAAACTGGGAATAATCGATAAACAGGAGAAAATGTGCGTTATCAAAATTACGAATTGGATCCCTTTCAGGTCCAGGCAGTGGAAGCAATCGATAGAGGGGAATCACTAATCGTAGCAGCTCCTACAGGATGTGGCAAGACTCTTATTGCGGAGTATGCGGTGGATGTGTCTATGGAGCGAAACAAAAGGGTTATCTACACTGCGCCAATAAAAGCCCTTTCCAATCAGAAATATCGTGATTTCAGGAAACGTTTCGGTGAAGAGGTCGTGGGGATTCAGACCGGGGATGTCACCATTAACCCTGAAGGCAAGTTGCTGATCATGACCACAGAGATCTTTCGTAATCTGATACTTGAAGATTCCTGTCGTCTCTCAGATATCTACTATGTAATCTTCGATGAAATTCATTATCTGGATGACCCGGAGCGGGGCACGGTCTGGGAGGAGAGTATTATTCTGGCTCCGCGGGAGATCCGTTTCATGTGTCTTAGTGCAACTGTTCCCAACATCCATGAATTGGCTCAATGGATGGGGGCTGTGAGAGGAACCAGTTTTACAGTTATAGAAGAAACGCAACGGCCCGTTCCTTTAAAACATCATTTCTACAGTCCAAAATTCGGATTAATGAATCTTAAATCGATAAAACGAAAATATCGTTCTGATGCCTCTGAGAGAAAAAAATTCCTGCGCCGTAAGCCTTCCTCAAAAAGGATCATTCAATATATCCTGGAAAGAGGCCAGACTCCAATTCTTTATTTCTGCTTCAACCGAAGAGCTTGCGAGTACAATGCAGAACAGCATAGCCAGTTGAATCTTCTCAATTATGAGCAGCAAAAGCAGGTTAGGACAATGGTCGATGAGTTAGTTGCCCAGTATAATCTTGGTGACTATGATCGTCTGCAGTATCTGCGTAACCTTTGGGAATCTGGTACGGCTTTTCATCATGCAGGAATTCTTCCTGCAGCCAAAGAGATTGTCGAGCGGCTTTTTACAGCTGGACTGATAAAGCTTCTTTTCTGTACCGAAACATTTGCTTTGGGAGTTAACATGCCTGCAAGTTCGGTGGTATTTGATGAGCTGGAGAAGTTTGATGGTGTGGAGTTCAATTATCTTATGACTCGTGAATACAACCAGATGGCAGGACGAGCTGGCAGACGAGGTATGGATGAAGTAGGTTTTGTATATTCACAAATAATACCTGAAGCTACCGATCCTCAGCATATCGAAAGATTGCTCTATGGCAACAACGAGCGGATTAACAGCCGTTTTTATGCGGGGTATTCCACGATACTTAACCTTTACAGTCAGTTCGGTGAAGATGCATTTGAGATATTCCGCAAGAGCCTTCATAATTTCCGTAAAGGCACTTTTGCCATGACCAAAGCTTACCGCAAAGAGGAAAATCAAATCGAAAACCGGATAAAATTTCTTCAGGCGACCGGTTTTCTTGATGGCACGAACCTGACCGAAAAAGGAAAGCTGGCAGCGGCAGTGAGTGGTTATGAGATTCAGGCAGCTGAGCTCTATGCTTCCAGAAGCTTTGATGAATGCAGTATTGTGCAAATTCCGGTTCTTTTGGCTTCACTAATCACAGAGGAGAGCCGGGGGAGGAAAAATGCGCCTGCATCATCTTTCAACATGCGTTTTAGTGCAGAGAAAGTTATTCACAAGCTTCGCATGAAAGAGATTAAACATAATATAAAGGTGCCCATTCGGGAGTTGGATTTTTCGCTTGCAGCACCGGTTTTTGCCTGGGCTAATGGGTGCACGTTAAAGGATCTGGCTTCTTTTGGTGTACCCGAAGGGGATCTGGTGCGAGTTTTGAGGATGACTATTCAACTGTTGCGAACGTTGCGGGACAGAATCCCTGATACTTTTCTGGCAGATCGATTCCATGAGGCATTGGTAATGATAAACAGAGATGTGGTGGATGCGCAGGCGCAGCTTGAAGTAGAATACTGAATTGTTTTTTGGGGGGGGGTAAGTGGTTGGGTATAAGGGTTTCTTTAATTTCCCCGGAGATAAAAAAATGACAAGAAAAACAATCAACTATGGGACTTTGGGTGTTCAGAAAATTATTCTAAAATGATAAAAGATTTCTACCTGAATTTATCCAGGAAAACCTATCTTTCCGATAACATAATTGAATTATGATAGTAAAAATGATAGTGGATACCATGATGTTGTGATTGAGAGGATTTTTTAAGGGTTCCTCTTTAATATCCCCAGAGGTAAAAACCTGATGCGGAAAAAAAAATAAGCTCAGAGGTACATTGAAGTGCAGAAAATATTCTGTTAATGGCCAAAAAGAATAAAATTCCTTGAGTTCGATTGTTACAAAGCTGTGTTCTGATTTGGAAGCTGAAATATTCATTCCAGGTAAATACCCAGAGATTAAACTTTTACGGTTTAAAAACATCTCTGGGGTGACAGGATTGGGAAAATCGCGCTGGACAATGAAATAAATCCCTGATTAACAGATAAAAATTACTAATATTCATGTATTCATGTATTCATGAAATTGGAGCTCACAAAATGATTCTTTTGTGATTAGAACTTGGTGCGCTAAATCATGGGTTCATTTAGGATAAAATTCCCGAAAGTGATAAGTCTTTTCTTCCTTTAGGAAAATTGGAAATTTTAAAAGCATGAAATCCGAGACCTTTCTCAGGTGATCTCTTTTATTACTTTTTCCAAGAGATATTCCTCATTCTCCCTATTTCTGAACCTGGTAAGCATTCTGGAAACTGCTGCTTCTGTTACCCTTAGATATCTGGCAGCATCTGCTCCACTGAATTCGTATATACTTTTGCAGATAGTAACAAAAAGCTCTCTTCCCTTGGATCTGATGTCGGACCGACCGGCCCGGAAAAGATCGTTTTTTTCCATAACCAGTAATTTGGCTATCTTTTCATGGATCGTTTCCATTTGAACATTTTCACTGATATGGCGGGCAATTTGTAAGCGCCTGCAACTGTCTAACTCGATCACTTTCTTAACAAACTCCGGCGTTCCTATCACAT
>JAAYPC010000308.1 GCA_012519985.1 Fibrobacter sp. | reverse complement strand
TGCCTGTTGTGATCAGGGGTTTAGTGCTTCCATACGCGGTTCCTTGCCCACAGTCTTCTCAACCGATCCATCGGCTATTTCTTTTCTTGCTGAATATGCATCCAATTAGCCATTTTCAATCACTGATAAGTAGTGAATAATCTTAAGATGGCAGCCCTGGAGAAAAACTTCGATGGCAACCGATTCTAAAAATCTACCCGATAAAGTAAGTCTGGTTATCTGGGTCATAGGTTCCCTTCTTGGAAAAACATGGCATGTCCGGTTTCAAACTTCAGAATTCTGTAACCCTCTTGCGGATAATGGCACTGCCAGAATCTTCTGTTTCTGGCATTCAAACCTGTTACCGATGGCTTATCTTTTACGTGGCAATGATTTAACTGCGGTCGCATCCCTTAGCAGAGATGGAAAAAGAGCCGGAGATTTGGTAAAACTCTGGAAAAATAATGTGGTTTTTGGCTCCTCCAGCAAAGGAGGTTTTTCTGCTCTCAGGCAGTGTTTAAGAATTCTCAATTCGCAAAAAAGCGTTGTGATCACTCCAGATGGCCCAAAGGGACCTCGGGAGAAGGTAAAACCCGGAGTCTCTCAACTGGCAATAATAAGTAAGGCTCCAGTAATCACTATCTCTGCACTGCCTTCAAGGGCATGGTATCTCAATACCTGGGATCGTTTCATGATTCCTAAACCATTCACTAAATTGGATATAGTGGTAGGGGAACCTTTGAGTAGTGATGGAAAATCCATAGAAGAATTCTCTCAAATCATCGAGGAAAGGTTGATCGCTAATGCCAAATTGGCCTGAAGACACTTTTGTCCTTATTCCATCCTACAGATCCGCAGAGCTACTCAAAGAATTTCTTCCCAGACTGTTAACGCTTGTCCCTCCAGAACAGATCTGTGTTGTAGATGATGCTTCCGGTGATGAAACGGAGCAGGTCTGCACTGATTATAAAACCGTATGCCTCAAGCATCTAGTGAACAGAGGAAAAGGAGCTGCGTTAGATACCGGATTTAAATTCCTCATCGATCAGAAAAAGGCCAACTGGATCATCACAATGGATGCCGATGGCCAGCATGCGCCCGAAGATCTGGCAAAATTTCTGGATTCGGTTCAGAAAAATCCGCACCTGGGAATGAGCATCGGATGTCGCTCCATGAAAATCGGAGTAATGCCTTTGGCCAGGATCTGTTCCAACAGAATCACCTCATTCATTCTCTCTGTTTTTACCGGTGTACCAATTCTGGACAGCCAATGCGGGTATAGGATCTATTCCTCTGAACTTCTCAAAAGGCTCAAAATCGAATATCAGCGGTTCGAGATGGAATCGGAAGTAATAATCAAGGCTGCCAGACTGGGTTTTCAGATCGGTTTCACACCTGTGCAGACATTATATTTAAACGGCCCGAGTCACATTTCTCATTTAAAGGATACTTTAAGGTGGGTTAAAGCCGTAATAAGTGTCTGGAGCAAATGCAGGCGACAAACACCAGGATAATTTCCTAACTCAGAAAACCATTGTCTGTTCTTTCCAAGGTTGGCTGAGATCAAAATACTACCTGAAAAAGATTTACTCTGATGAAAACTGAATTTCTCAATCCCAAAGTTGGCTGTGAAAGGTTGATAAAGAAATTACGCCAGAAGGGCGTCACCGATGAACAGGTGCTGGATGCATTTCGCAAAGTACAGAGGCATCTGTTTGTTGATGGTGCAATGTATATGCAGGCTTATGATGACAATGCGCTGCCCATTGGTTTTGGACAGACTATCTCCCAGCCCTCTATAGTGGGACTGATGACTCAGTTGCTGCAGTTAAAAAAAGATGAAAAAATCCTGGAGATAGGTACCGGCTCCGGATTTCAAACCGCAATCCTGGCTCAATTCTCCAGAAGAGTCTATACTATAGAGAGAAATCGCGAACTGGGAGAAGCCGCCAGAAAAAGGCTCCGGGAGATGGGCTATGCCAACATTGTATTTAAAGTCGGTGATGGGACTTGCGGATGGCTGCAGAATGCACCTTTCGACAAAATAATCGTTACCGCAGGAGCTCCGGTTGTGCCCAAAACCCTTTCTGATCAACTGTCTATAGGTGGACGGATGATCATTCCTACCGGAGATAAAAAGAATCAGAAACTGGAAATCTATGACAGAACCGAAAATGGTCTCGATTGTAAAACTATGGGTGATGTGGTTTTTGTCCCTCTGATCGGTGAACACGGGTGGGAAGAGAGTCAATAAAAAACTGGTGCTGTTTTTTGGATTCAGGGACAAGAGAGAATATCGAATATCGAAATAAAAAAGAAATATCGGAGTAGACAGTGTGTGATCAATTGAAAAACGGTGAAATTGTTTTAATGATCAGGCATACAGCGCTATTTCAGTAATTTCCTTTAAAAAGACTTACTGATTTACAAACATTCACACTTAAGAAAAGAGAAAGTATTAATGAACTTCATCAACATTCTAAGAGGAATGGTAATCGGAGTAGCCAATATAATCCCTGGAGTTTCAGGTGGTACACTGGCTCTGGTGCTTGGAATCTATGAAAGGCTGATTGGTGCCATCAACAATATCTCATTCGAAACTGTAAAGGCAATCCTGGGCTTGTTGAAATTTAACAAAAAAAGCTGGAAAAACTTTACTGACGAGTTACAAAGAATCGATGCCTTCTTTCTGGGTTCCATTCTGATTGGTGCACTCATTGCTGTTGGTGCACTGGCAAAGTTAATGACCTACCTTCTGGAACATTTCCATGATCCCACCTATGGTTTTTTCTGTGGTCTGGTTATTGTCTCTGCATGGGTTCCGTTCAAGCTGATTAAAAAGCACTCTTTCTTTTCCATATTGGCAATAATTATAGGTACTGTGGGAGTAATCGCCTTCTCTTCTTTAAGCACAGACGAACAGAAGATTCACCGTGCGCAGGTCAAGTATGAAATAGAACAGCAAAAAGCCCCAAATGCTGCACCAGTGGAAAAAGAAAAGTTTGACCACTCACCTGGTCGTCTTGCATTCATAGTATTTGCTGGTGTTGTAGCTATATCTGCCATGATTTTACCTGGAATCAGCGGCTCTTTCCTTCTTTTATTGATGGGAGTTTATTTTTCAATTCTCAAAGCAATCACACAGCTTGACATTTTGACTCTGGGAGCGTTTTCTATCGGATGTCTGTTTGGAATTCTGGCCTGTACACGCTTGATCAATTTTGCTCTGAAGAGATGGTATGATGTAACCATCAGTTTTTTATTGGGTCTGGTTTTAGGATCACTCGCAGCTATCTGGCCTTTTAAGGGAACTGCTCAGGTGGGGGGAGAAATTATTTACCTTTCTAACAAAATGCCTTCTGCTTTTGGAAGTAACGAAATTCTCACATTATTTGCAGCAATAGCAGGCGGACTCATTGTTCTGCTGTTCATTTATCTGGAAAACAGGAATGAAAAGAAAGAGGAAAACTGCACATCCGTAAATGCTGTTGCAGACACGAAAACCAATAGTATTGCCAACAGCTAAATAAAGGCAAGATCAAACCGAATTCAAACACAGAAATCTTTTAATTGCTGACTATTTT
>JAAYPC010000307.1 GCA_012519985.1 Fibrobacter sp. | reverse complement strand
TATAAGTGACTTATTGAATTTCTGTGAATCCCCGATTCCCTTTGCACCCGGAACACCTTTGCAGAAAGCACTTCTGCCACCTTCTAATTCTTTATTTTTCAAGGCGTTAATTTGTTTTCTCCAGAAGTTTTCTATCTGTTTTCATTTTTCAGCGCCTTGAACTCCATTAAATCTGCCATACACTAATAAAAGAGCTGTAAGTGTTCTTTAATCCGGATTATGCACAGCGGGCTAACGATCTTATTAATAATATCTGGAATTCCATGGTTGAGGATGGCAAGTACCTCAAACCCGGCGACTCCTGGGGTGGTAAAGATCTGCTTAATCCAGGATATTTTGCTCCTGCATTTTACCGGGTTTTCGATGAATTCGAAGAGCAGGACCATAACTGGAAAGGTCTGATCGATGAATGCTACAAAATCATTACGAAATCGGAAGGCTATCCCAAAGGGCTGATTCCAGACTTCACCAATTCTGAAGGCGAACCCAAGGCTGCAGGTTACAACACCTATGCAGAAAGTAGACATCTCTACAAAGATGCCATCCGAATCTACTGGAGACTGGGAACCGATTATCTCTGGTATGGAGAACCACGAGCTAAAACATTTCTAAAAAATGCCATAGATTTTATCGAATCACCTGAAAAAGCGAACTTTTTTCAGATGGATGGTAATGTTGTTCCTGAGATCGATTCATTCACCCTGGGAAATGAAGTCACCCGTCCCAGAGCAGAACACAGTCACCTGACAATAGGAATGTGGGCATGTGCTGCAATAGCAGTTGGAGAAGCGGATCTGGCTCAGGCATTCAGTGATGAACTTCTCAAATACTACGAATCAGGTGCAGATTACTGGGGGAAATCATCCGATCCCGACAATGAAGACACACTTCACAATGAGATGTATTTCGATCAGTTTCTGGCCTGGTTTGGAGCATCCATGCTCTCAGGTGTCTTTACTAATATATGGGATGATCTGAAAGATCCGGATCCTTTTACCGCCTTAGAATGGAAGAAAAAACCAACCTTCTCAACTCGTGAGCTCAATGCCTCAATTGCACCATTCACAATTAATGGTATCTTCAACAAGTATGCCCGCTGGAGTGTAGAGCTTATTCACGATGATGGTTCAGACAGCAGAATATTCTCTGGTACCGGAGAGACTCTGTTTGTCAGTTGGAATGGCCTGGCATCCAATGGCTCCATAATGAAGCAAGGTTGGTATAACGTAAATATCACTGCCAGAGGTCTCTCAAAACCTGTCAGTTACAAAGTATGGCTTGCCAAATCTTTCGACCTGATGGAAAACAAGCGACTCATAATTGATGATTTCAGAGATGATGATCTGAATCCTTTTATTGGAAATGTCTGGCAGAGTTATCTGGACAGTCATGAAGGAAAAGCAGGAAAATCCTCTGTTAAAGAACTGACAGTAAAAACAATCGATAATAAAAAGTGGATCGTATGGTCCTACCTTCTCGATCAGGGAAATCTGGGATTTGATCCCTATGCCGCGCTGGAGTGGAACTGCACAACACCTGAAGGAAATCTTGATCTGACCGGTGTAGACACCTTAATTTTCAATGCCAAATCGAGTACTCCCCTGGCTGTATCATTGCAGATTATTACCTCAGATGTAGGTGATTATAACTTTCATGAAGATTCCCTCTATCTCACAGCTACTGATACCGAATACAAGCTGCCTGTCAGTGGTTTCCGACCCAGATTCGGTGGTGAGTATAGTCTGGATCTGTCTAAAACCACCGCAATCCGCTTTCAGGTTCAACTGCCAAGCGGAGATGAAAACTCCATAATGCTCAGCAAATTCTGTGTGACCGGAAATCTGGAAAAAATCTACACTCCACCTCCTGAGTATATTCCAATTTCAGTTAAACCATCAGGTAGTATTAAAAATTCCCTGGCTAAAATTACCTGGTCTTCTACGGCAAATGGACTTCTCTTTTCCATTCCAAAGGAGATCAAATGTCATTCAATTATGGTTTTTGACATAAACGGAAAAGTCATTGCACAAACCAGGCTTAACCGTAAAACTGCATTTGTACCGGTTTCAGGCATGATGGCTAACAGAGTTTATTTAGCTAAGATAATGATGGAAAATGGTTCATCTATTGTTCCATTGACCATTATCCGCTAAGGAGAGGAGAAGGAAAATAGAATATCGAATATCGAATATCGAATAACGAATATCGAATAGAAGAAAAAAGAAAAAAGAAAAACAGATATTGAGAGTGCAAATCGTTGTTATTTGATGACTTCTGATGCAGTTGGTTTAATCTCAACTCACCAGGGCCTGACCCGATTTTAATTCAGCATACCTGAATTGAAATC
>JAAYPC010000306.1 GCA_012519985.1 Fibrobacter sp. | reverse complement strand
GTATCTGCAATCGGGACTATCACCGGAAAACCAGGCAACACTTCGATCAATACGGTATCAGGTCCCGATTTCAATGAATCATTATCAAAAGCACTGAAGGTAACAATGTGTCTGCCGGTAGAATTTATATCCCAACTTAAAAGAATGGAGTCGCTGTTATTTTCAGAAGTTTTTCCATCTACAGTCCAAACATGCCCAGTAATGGTTCCGTTGGAATCGTAAGCAACAGCTTTCAGTTTCAGGATGTCGTTAATATAAATTGTAGTGTCTTTTATAAGGTTTACTGCTGGAATTCCAGCTTTGACATCGATTACTATGGTGTCTGGAATAGATTCCAGAGAGTCATCATCTACTGCAACCACGGTTACCACATGCTTTCCCGCAGATTTAATGTTCCAAGTCAGAATCAGAGTATCTGAACTGCAAGAGTCCACCAGGCCATCTACTTTCCATTTGTAGCCGATGACTTTACCATTGGAATCGGAAGCACTGCTTACCAGGATCAGGGTGTCATTATAAAAAACAGAGGTATCACCAGGTAAAGAAACGGTTGGACAAAGCGAAATTATATTAATTACTGTCGAATCCGGATCTGAAATTAACCCATCATCATCAATTCCTTTTACCCGTACGGTATGATTACCGGGTTCGGTTATACTCCAGACTACTTTAAAAGAGTCACTTTTATCAGTATGCCAGAAGTCCCCATTTTTATCTATTGACCACAGGTATTGTGTAACTGACCCATCATTATCCGATCCTTGCACATGAAATACCACTGTATCGTTGACTATTGCCTGGGAAGGTCCTTTAATTTTCACCTGAGGTTTATCAGCCTGCACGTATACAATGATCGTTTCAGGAAGATATTTATCCGATTCCACACCCAGCACTACAACATGCTTGCCTGTATCAGAAACAGGCCAGGTCAGGTAGAAGGTGTTGCCATTTGCAACCCTGTATCTCACATTATCAACATTACAGAAAAACCCACCCCATGGCTGTGCAGGATAGTCGATACAAAGAGAAAGCGTATCACCCGGTCCAATTAAAAAAGTATCTCTGTCGGGACTGAAAGAAATGCGCTCGGTTGGATCGCTGATACAACCGGTCAGAGAAAAAAGAATCAACAGGGAAAAAAAGAATAACGTTTTTAAATATGCAGTCAAATTCATTTAAATCCGCCTGTTATAATAACGCCTGAAACATAAACTGTAAATGTTTATAGTCTTAATTAAAAATTAACAGTTTCTTTGCTGAGAAACTGCCGCATACAAAATAAGGAAGTCATTTAAATGATTAATATAATACCATAACTGCCTCAAGATAAGATGATAATTCTAATTATTATGATTTTTCTGACCTAAAAAATGAAAATAAAATTTACTTTGGGATGCAATACTGGTATTATTTAGAAGATACTGTGAAATTATTCATATCCTCATCGGCTCCAAAGATCTCCTGATAAGGTTTAAGCTAAGGAACTCGAAATTATGACGCAACTTTGGGATATCCTTGATGCAGACGGGAAAAAAACCGGCAAAACTGCCCCTGTTAATACCAAACTGAAACAGGGTGAATATCATCAGACAGTACATGTATGGATTTCTGACCAAAATGGGGAGATTCTGATTCAAAAAAGAACAGCTCACGATTTATGGAGTATAGTTACAGAAGCAACTGTTCATAATGAAAGCAGTTTAAGGGCAGCGACCCGAAACATTGCTAAGGAATTAGGATTACTGCTCGATACTGGAATGTTCCGAAAAATCGCACAAATAAAAAGCAGGGATGAAATTATCGATATCTGGTCTGCAAGCGGACCACGTGAAGATTTCTTTCCTGTAATTTTGTGCAGTGATATCCTTGATGTATGCTGGGCAAGCTGGAATGCAATTGCAGAGATGGCAAAACGCAATGAATTTGTTAACTACGACTATCTACACTTAATTGCCGATTACTATTCAGGGATGCAGAAAGGAGTAAACCGGGAATTATACAGCCAACAGGACATGAGAACAGAATGAAAAATTCGAAATCCGAAACAGGAGTGATCTGATTGTTACCTGAATCCTTCGAATAATTTACCCACTCCTGTTTGCTATTTGGGTATTGTAATTTGGAATTGAAATTTTGCTATCTGTGATTTGGAATTTCCCCCTCATTCAGATATCTGTGCAGTTATTTTGGTGAAATAAAAATCAGCTCTGATACAGCATCTCTTTCGCTTCAGCAATAATCTTTCCCAGTGGGAGCGAATTAGGACAGCGGCTCTCACAGATTCCACAGGAAATACACTTATCTAACCGTAATCCATCCTCCCACTGCTTTTCCTGAAATGCCTTTTTTGCATCTTTGATTCCCAGGTATTTATAAGCGTTCAGATAGGAGAGGCTGGCGCCGACATTTATCCTCTGTGGACAAGGAGCACAATACCCGCATGAGGTGCAGCGAGGTTCTTTTGTATCAAGCATCGAATCCACCTCCTGCAGGATAGCTTCCGTATTTCCTCCATCAGCAGGTGTGGTCTTCAGAATCCAACTGGCATAATTGACTTCCTCAACAGATCTGAAACCGATTAAAACATGCACATCGGGCAAGGACATCAGATAACGAAGAGAAAGTTCTTTCAATCTCTCGTTAGAGGCCAGAAATCCGCCAGCCAGAGGGTTCATGGCAATTACCCTTATTCCATTTTTTCTGCAGAAATCCAATACTCCCAGCCTGGTTCTATTTATAACATTCAATGGAATAGTTACGGTTCCAAACTTACCGCTCTTTAGAAATTCGATTATTGTGTCTGTCTCAGCATGAGTAGTTATTCCCAGATTTTTCCATTTTCCACTCATACTGACAAGGCCATCATACCACCCATCAGGTTTAAAAGCCTCATTAAACTGTTCCATCGTGTGGGTGGTCCAAAGATGGTAGTAATCGAAATCGTTTAATCTTTGTCTTTTCAATGATTGATTGAATACCTGGATTAACTGTTGCTTTGTGCGTACACCAAATCCCTGTTCAGGATTAAATTTCCCCAGTTGCAATCCACCGTTACCAGGAGAACATTTAGCAGAAACCATGACCCTGTTTCTATAGTCTTTATAATTGATTGCCTCTCCAACCCAGGATTCAGAATTTTCGTATTCGCCTTTAAAACAATAAGTAGGTGAGGTATCGATATAGTTAAATCCGGAATCGATGGCAGCTCGAATGGTAGAAATGGCTGTTGCACGATCTCTGAAACGCATAGCCCCGATAATTATTTTGCTCATCTGCATAAATCTGCCAGCTCCCCTCTCAAAAGTTCCAGAAAATTTAAAAATAGTTTTTGGGCTGAAGTTAGCAGAATCTTTCCAGGGTCCGACATTATGACAGAACTTTAGGACAAGCATCATTGACAGCCCGAGACAACCGAAGAAATAGGAGGTATTTATATCCGGTATGAACAGCGTACTGTCTTGTATTTTGCTTTTACAGGTGATCTCAACTCCGGGAGCAGTCACAGCACTTGCTGTAAAAAGCAGTAAGCACTAAAAGAAACCTGCCGGTAATGGCAGGTTTTTTTTATCCAGAATCTGCATAGATAGCACATCATTCTTTAACCAGCGGATCAAGAATTCGTCCCATGAACAGAATTGCTCCGGTCATGGTATCACGTATAAAGAAGATGAAGGGACGATTTGCCACAAATTGCTCTGGAGGTGGAGCCGGATCTGATACTCTTCCAATGATTACTGCTGTGGCAGCAGCAGCTTCAGTTCCCTTTTCATCGACTTTGACAAATGCCTTATGAATAATATCACTTATAGCAAGGCTCCCATGACTGATGCCTGAAAAGTCAGCCGATGGACTGAATGGTGCTGTCATTCCCAGGTTTTTAAAAGCATCTACCAGAGAAATGGATGCTGTGGTAAATTCAAATCTGGGAATGCGTACAGTTACCAGCCCCACCGAGTCGAGGCCATTGACAAGTTCACTAACGATCTCGACCGACAAGTTTTGTTCAAAATTATTATAAGTACCAGAATCCGGAAGTATAAGATCCATAGCTAACCGGTTTCCTTTGTATGGGAGCTCGAGGATACGGCACTTGCCTGAATTGTGGTAAAGAAGTTTCACGGGTTTATCCCTGAGGTTCATCATGGGAACAGTGATTTCGCTGCCATCTAAACGGGTAAAGGTCTGATTATCGGTCAGGGTATCAGCAAATTTTATCAGCCAATCGGCAAGAAAATAAATTGCGTTAGTCAACACCAGTTTGGTTCCAATCTTTATGGCCCCTTGCGGAAGAAGATCTTTAATACGATCATGGGTCTGCTCACTTACCCAGTCATTAATAATCACCCTGCATGACTCAGGATCCCGTTCAAAATCTAATATGTTAATCCCGGCATTGTAATGTTTGGATAAAATATCCAGAAAATTTACTTGCAGCATCATATCCTTCTGTGACCAGATACTGTTTACGATATTCAACTCAAGATTTTCTGTAGCCTGGGAATGAGATTGAAGGCTCTGATCCAGTCCATTAATTCCAGCATGGAAATCTTCACCCTCAAGATTTACCTGAAGAGCCTTACGGATCTGAATATCTGTCTCACCTCTGGCCCCGGCATTAGCCATTCCCAATGCAACGGTAATACTGTAAGGAGAGAAAAAGAGATTTTCATCTCCTTTGGCATCTTTTGACAGTTCTGAAAACATTTTTACCGAGAACTGATTGATACTGTTGGCCTGAGATGAAATTCGGGAGTCATTTTCAATTACCACAGCTCTGGACACACGGTCGGATTTAAACACCGCAAAAGGTGTGTTGGTATTATTGTTACTGCCATTATCAGAAACAGGATTATTATTGCACCCGGCAAAAAATACAGCACAACCAAGACATAAAAGTTTTTTTAATCTCATAAGCTCTCCTAAGTCTAATGTAAATAAACCAGCAATTTCTATCTTTAATTAATATATCTTAAAAAACGAACAGATGAAAGTCTTGTATGTATTTTTTGCTTCCATCTTGCGGAAGCATTATTTTAATTCTTTTCAATTGATTTTATTGGTGTTATAGCCTATTAACCATTTAATTGAAATGATTTTAGTTTCTTTTTTGGAAGCACTCAAACTATTATTACAACATTTAAGTGTTGTTGAATTATGCGAAACAGATATTTGAACCCAGTAATGTCGGGTCAATTTTACGAAAGAGTACAAATCACAAATCTTAAATTCCAAGCAAATTTCAAATTACAATAGCGAAATTCGAAACAGAAATGGGAAATTCGAAATTCAAAACAGGATAGAGACTCTCTATTACTGGTTTTTTGAATTTTGAATGATTAGGCTGACAGCCAATGAGTACATTGGCAAATTCCTGCTCATATAAAAATGTTTTACAAGATTCCCTGAACGGCAAATGCTTCAATTTACCTCGAATACAGGTGCAATGGTCTTTTGTTCAGGTTCTATTATTACCTGATACACCTCACTGAGTTCAGCTATCAACGGTTTTTGTGGATAGGGTTGCTTTTGAATTCTTGCTGCCTGAACTTTATATTTTCCACCCGGTATAGAATTCAGCAAAAAGGGACCTTCACTGTCAAGGATGGTGTAGTACCCCGTACCGTATAGAAAAACCAGGATCGGTCCACCTTTTGAAGATACCACAGTACCTTCCAAAGAACCAGTTTTTTCCAGCTTGGTTTGTAAAGAGGCAGACTTGTGACCAGAAATAATTGCGGCTCTGGAATTATCAATGTCAACAACAGCAACATTAAAAGTATCTATCTGTACATTGTAAAATGAAAAATATCCATCCAAACCGGAAGTAGTGGCTATTCCCAAACCGGTATCGATATATGGAATATAATCGGAAGTAAAAAGATAAATATTAACCAGAGGCGGTGCGGTACCCTCCACCTTATCCTGAAATGCTGTTACAGAGGCTCCATTGGTGGTTTCCACTCCGCAGGTCTGAATTCCGCAATTGATATAGAGTATTATCAGCCCTAAAATAAAAGCTCCTGAGAGAACCTTATTGCTGCTCATCTTCACCCCTTTCTGGTCTCCTTGTAAGCGGGAAGACCTGAAAGTTTATCTGGTACACGTTTTCGGGTTTGCTTTCCAGTGCTTCAATTTCTCTTATCTTTTCACGTGCATCCCTGATGATTTCTGTAACTTTCTGGAAATTTTCGCGAGAAAGGGTTACTGATAAAGTTGAAATGTCCCTTTCATTTTTAGAAAACCGGTTTAATGCGCTGGCACCAAGCTCACCCATTTTAACCTGGAAAGCATGTATGGCAACACTTTCCCATTTATCACCAGTAGATAGAAATTTGCCAACCGATGTATATCCATTCCCGGTTCGTTTTATTAAACCCGCCTTTTCCAGGATCTCCAGTGCCTGGAGTGTTTTGGTCTCATTTACAGGCGGCTCAAGAAACGCCCCCAGCTTCTGTGGGGTAGAATACTCGGGCATAATTTTTATTAACTCATAAAGTGCTATATAGTACCATTGCTCAAAGATATGAAACTTGTCTTCAGGAATACAGTGCTTCATCTGCTGCCTGAAAGACAGAATCTCTTTATATAAGTTTTCTTTATCGGAATCAGTGGAAGCGTTATGAAATTTCACAAGAAGCTGAAAATATTCAGCCTCGCGATGACGTAAACCCAGCCAATCGATAAATTTAGGAAGAACCGAGGGACCTATTCCCCTGGTACCATTGAGAATCCGGGTAAAAGTACCTGATTGAACTCCGCACTTTTTTGCAGCACAGCGTGAAGAATAACTGCTGTTTTTTTTCTTTTTCTCACAAAGAAAATCACGAATAAATTCACGATAGCAGGTATAGGAATATATAGTATTCATCTTTTCAATATTCTTAGCGGGACACAGTGACCATGAGCTTTCTTTTCCAGTCTGTTGAGGGTCTGAAGCTTGATGTATCTGCCATTTAACATAATATGAGCAAGGGATTCTTTACTTTGACTTTTATGATTTGCATATTTTTTGAAAACAGAAGAAGCTGGCAGAATTACCGCATTAGTTTCTCCCTGACTGTCCTTAAAGGTGGCTTCAAGGAGTGTAAAGGTGGAATTATCCGGAACACCGTCAAAAGGAAACTGTATTATTCCCATTGAAGCACTATCTATGTTTACATATCCGGTAGCTGACATGTAAATAGTCAGTAGCCTCTTACTCCTGTCAATTGAAGCCCCAATTGAGATGTTAGATACCGGAGATCCAATAAGAGACTTATCAATTTCCACGGACGATCCATACTCACAGGTCATTTTCGCTTCCTTGAATGTTCCGATAGAAACCCCATAAATAGTAATCTGGCAGTTTTCCCCTTTTTTTGTCATCTTTATCCCGACTTCAGGAACAGCAAGGGCATTCGCTGTCAAAAACAGTATAAAAATGAAAAAAGCCTGCCAGTAATGGCAGGTGTGAATTTTTTCGAATCTGCAAAATGAGTGCATCATGATTTAACCAGCGGATCAAGAATTCGTCCCATGAACAAAATTGCTCCGGTCATGGTATCACGTATGAAGAAGATGAAGGGACGATTTGCCACAAATTGCTCTTTACGTGGAGCTGGATCAGATGTTCTTCCCATGATCGCTGCTGTGGCAGCAGCAGCTTCAGTTCCCTTTTCATCTACTTTGACAAATGCCTTATGATAAATATCACTTATAAAAAGTCTCACATTACCGATGCCTGAGAAGTCAGCCGATAGACCGAATGGTGCTGTCATCCCCAGGTTTTGAAAAGCCTCTTTCAGAGAAATGGATGCTGTGGTAAATTCAAATCTGGGAATGCGTACAGTTACCAGCCCCATCGAGTCGAGGCCATTGATAAGTTCACTAATGATCTCCGCCGACAAGTTTTGTTCAAAATTATTATAAGTACCAGAATCCGGAAGTATAAGATTCATAACCAGCCGGTTTCCTTTATATGGGAGCTCGATGATACGGCAATTGCCTGCGTCATAATAGAGAAGTTTCACCGGATTACTCCTGAGGTTCATCATGGGAACAGTAACCTGACTGCCATCCAGGCGGGTAAAGCTTTGATTATCAGTCAGAGTATCAGGGAATTTTATCAACCAATCAGCCAGGAAATAAATTGCATTAGTTAAAACAAGCCTGGTATCAACAGTTATTGACCCCTCTGGAAGAAGATC
>JAAYPC010000305.1 GCA_012519985.1 Fibrobacter sp. | reverse complement strand
TTGCAGTTTGATAAGTCGTTAAATTTCCTCCGTCCCCCGGAAAGCATCGCTTCAAGCTGAATTACTCGAAGGAAAATCTGGTACTTAAGTTTTAATGAAAGAGGGTCACTGCCCTTTGTATTGAATGGCAGATCAATGCATTAGTTGCATGCAGAGGTTGCAGTTTGATAATTCGTTAAATTTCCTCCGTCCCCCGGAAAGCATCGCTTCAACTTGAACTACTCGGGGGAAAATCTGGTACTTAAGTATTAATGGAAGAGGGTCACTGCCCTTTTGCATTGAATGGCAGATCAATTCATTAATTGCATGCAGAGGTTGCAGTTTTATAAGTCGCGAATTTTCCTCCGTCCCCCTCCGAGGTAATTTGTTACCTGAGGTTTTGCACAGAATTCACAACATGAGGTAGCAATTGACTTCAGGCTGAGCAATTTCCTAAACAGAGGTTCCGATGTTAGAAAACATCCCTCCTAAAGAGGTACTTACCAGCCCTGAAAGGGCGCACTATTTTAGCACCTGGGCAACGCCCGCTGCGGAAGGCCCATGATGATGTAATCGGAGAAAAACGGATATCGAATATGCGAGGGTATAGATATAACCCGTGCCCAAAGAACACGGGTCAATAATCAAAATCAGGCTCTCATACCTGTGTTGTCAGGAAAACCGGTAAAGTCATCTGCTCAATCTGGCTCTGAAGCCCTTCGATGCTGTCCATGTGAGCGTCTTCATCATTGAGAATCTCCTGCAACAGGTCACGTGTGGCGTAGTCTTTTACTTCACCTGCAAGAACGATGGCATTGTTGTAGGCAGTGATAGCATCCGTTTCTGCTAAACGATCGTTTTCCAACTGCTTTGCAACATCGGCACCGATAGTAATCTTGTTAAGCGATGAAACAATCGGAGTACCTTCCAGAAAAAGAATCCGTCCGATAAGCTTTTCGGCATGTTTCATTTCATCGATAGCTCTCTTTTCAAAATGCTTATGCAGTTTTTCGTATCCCCAGTCATCACACATCTCTGAGTGAACCATATACTGGTTGATAGCTGTAAGTTCATCGGCCAAAAGTCCGTTGAGTGCACTAAGAAGCTTTTCATTGCCTTTCATGGGAGAAAAACCTTTCAATGAAAAAAGTTAAAGGAAATGTTGATTTATACAGTAGCGGTTAAAACATCTCATTATACAGGAAATAAATCATTTGCACACTGAATAATGCAACAATAAATAAAATTAATCTATGAGGGGTAATATTACAATATTTACGGTCAGGTTGCAATATCATGTAATAATTGATCTTATTCCTGTGAAGCAGCTTTAATAGATTTATCTCAAATTCCATTAGACAGTAACTGGTTTTGATACCTGGCAGAGTGGATCGGGCACATATTTTGTACCCGCCTTTTTGTAGAGTTGTATGTTCTCACTTGATAAGACTTCTCCTCGCAGACTGGTCGAAGCGACAAGCAACGAGGGCTCGTCAAAACAATAGAGAGCTCGTCGAAGTGACAAATAACGGATCCGGGAAATAAACCAGAAGGGCTGCTTTTTACACTTCATTATAATTCGGCAATAATCTGGTGCTTTTCTCCATCATCCTTGAGCGGGATCCGGGCTTCTTTGGGGTCCAGTTCTTTACCATCCAGAATAAGACTCTTTAATCCGCTCTGTTTCTGATGAGAATTATTAACTGTAATTTCATAAAGAGATTTTCCAAATCTGTAATTTACTTTATATTGCGGCCAGTGCTCTGAAATACAGGGCTTGAGTATCAGATGATCCCTCTGACGGCGAATCCCCAGTATCCATTCCAAACCTGCCTGGTACATCCAACTGGCAGAACCGGTGTACCAGCTCCATCCGCCTCTTCCGGCATAAGGAGGAGCAGAATAGACATCTGCAGCCATTACGTAAGGTTCAACCCGGTAGATCTGGGCTTCACGTTGAGTTTGGGTATGGTAGATCGGATTTATCATTCTGAATAGTTCATTGGCCAGGTTTCCTTCACCCAGTTTTGCCCAGGCAATGACAGCCCAGACAGCTCCGTGAGTGTATTGACCACCATTTTCTCTTACTCCCTGAGGATAGTTCTGAATATATCCCGGGGAAGGCTGAGTTTGCGAAAAAGGAGGGGTCAGCAGGTTAATAAGAGCTTTATCATGTAAAACTAACTTGTGATATGAAGACCACATGGCGGTTTTTGCTTTATCTTCAGGGGCGGCTCCAGAGATTACCGCCCAGGCCTGTGCGATACAGTCGATTTGACACTCGCTATTGGTGACAGAACCAAGAGGATCTCCATTGTCATTATAAGCCCGTCTGTACCATTGTCCAT
>JAAYPC010000005.1 GCA_012519985.1 Fibrobacter sp. | reverse complement strand
GTCAGCACAGCAACATCAAAAGCTTTTATATAGGATTCAGGGTCTTTTACCCACCCGGTCAAAATCAAATTGTCAGATACACCTAGCTCTTTTGCCAGACTCAAAGTCTTTTCACGCAGATTACCATCTCCAACCAGAATAAACTTTGCATTCTTAATTACTTTCAAAATTTCCGCTGAAATTTTTACAAACATCAACGGATCTTTCTGCTCTGTAAGCCTGCCAACCATACCAATTACAATGTTTTTTCCGTTTGAATTTAAAATTGTTTTGCGGTCTACTGCTAATGCTTCAGAAAATTTATCGATGTCTATGCCGTTGTAAATGGTAATAAGTTTGTTCTCTGGTGCAATATGATAATTTTTAGCAATTGACAGTTCTGCATCAGAAATCAAAATAATCCTGCTGCAGAGAAAAGATAATGATTTTTCTATGAAAGCATAAAACAATTTATTTATATAACCGGTTTGCATTGCGAAAGACCAGCCATGGGGATTATATACACATTTGGTTCTGGTAAGAAAACAGGCAAGTCTGCCAAGTGCTCCAGCTTTGGAACTATGAAGATAACAGATGTCTGGTCTGTATGATTTTAGAACTTTCAAAATTTTCATCAATGAGATTAAATCATCTTTAATAGATATTTCTCTACTCATCTCAATTTTGTAAGTTTCAATGCTGAGTGTGTTCAGTTCTTCACAGATTTCATTTTGGCAGATTACTTTATTTTCATAGCCTAAATTTTTAAGCCTTGGAATCAAGAGCTTCAAATATTCAAGAGTTCCGCCCACACTACCTTGAATAATATGTAAAAGCTTCATAAATAACCTTAATTACACCTGATCAAAAGCTATGTGCCGTGTCGGTTTCAACTATGTTCAGGATATTGCTTTTTCTAATCAAATTACCGTTTTCGGTGGCTCTTTCTAAAACATATGATTTGCAGTAATGTGAAAATCACAAACACAAGACTTTTGGCGACCTACAATTTGTTAATCTGAATCATTTTTATATTATTATTGCAGCTTAAGAAATATCATAAAGATTTCAAAGCAACTATCAGAGTAATAACAGTAGTAAGTGCTCCAAGGGTTTCGAAAACGACTTTGATTGATTCACCAAATCCTTTTGAGTATTTAATTTTTTGTGGGACTACCACAGCATCTCCAGGTTCCAGATTACTGGAAAGTATTTTAATGCTTTTATTAGTCACAATCTTGCCATTGGCTTTAATAATGTATACACGTTTCTTATCAGCATTTTTCTTCATGCCACCTGCAGTTTCAATTACATCTGATACTTTTCTGTTATGCTTTTCAAATTTAAAAGTCGAAGGATTAAAAACCTCGCCCACAACAGAAACAGTATTGGGAGTCCTGGGTACATGCAATTTATCACCATCTTCCAGAAGAAAATCACTGTAATTACTTTCATTACTCAGATCTATGATTACTCTTCCACTAACAATTTTCTCATCACTCTTTTTGGTTAATGATAACTGTTGATTGGTTATCTGTTTAACCAGTTCAGGATCCAGCTTTGTGGTGGCATCTGTGGATAAATTAAGTATATCCATTTCGATTTGTTTGGAATATTCCTGGGCATAGTTCTTTTGCAGTTCACCAACGGATTTTCGGGTAAAAACTGCTGCTGCCAGAGAAGCATCATCTTTAAAACCCCCTGCTCTTTTTATAAGATCACCCAGAGTTTCTTTTTCGAAGAGCACATAAGTACCAGGGTAAACAAACTGTCCGGACAGGGTTACTTTCCTTTCATTTTCCCAGCCTTTTTTGCTTCTGATAAAAACCCGATCGGATTTTTGAAGGAGAAGATTGTGCTGTGGATCATCTTTCATTGCATTTTCAATGGAAAAATCTAATTTTTCAGTGGATATAATTTCATTATTTCTGGAGATTCTTCTATACAGTTCACCCCGGACGGGACTGGCATCATCACTTAGTCCACCGGCCTGAAGAATCAGGTCGCGTATTTTCATATTGTTGAGTAACTTATATTTTCCTTCTTTCGTTACCGCACCCTCGACAGAAACGGAGCGATCCGGCTCAAAGAAATCTTTGTTATAGATAACAATCTGATCTCTTTCCTGCAGTAAAATGTTCTGTTGAGAATCTGGGTTTTCCAGTATCTGTTTAAGATCAAAGGTTATGATTCGGTTTAAAAACGAGGGTGGCTCCTGTCGTAATATGATGGCATATTCGAAATAGGTTTCCGGAAGTAAACAGTGATAATCGGGGATAATATCGGTAATCCTCATTCCATCGCGGAACTCATACTTCCCAGGTCGTAAAACGTTTCCACTGAGGTACACCGCATTTTTATCTTTTTCTAAAACCGGATATATCTTAATTATATCACCATCTTTGATTTCAAATTGTGAAGGTTTCTGATTTATAGAATCGATATCCAGTACAATTTTTCTACTATTGTTAAAGAAACGTTCGATTTGAATTCTGTTTACCCAGGCCGCAGGAGTAATTCCTCCTGCGATTTCAATTATTTCTTGCAGATTTGTTTTTCCTTTTAATTCATACAAAGCGCTTCTTCTGACATTGCCCACAACTGCTGCCATCTCTTTAATTAAAGGAACGATAATAACATCTCCGGATTGAAGCCTGAGGTTGCTTTGATCATTTCCTGATAAAAGAAAGTCGTAAAAGTCGATTGTGGATATGACTTTACCGTTTCGTTTCAACTGAACATTCCGCAATGAACCGTTATGAGTTGGCCCGCCTGCGTAAAACAAGGCATTAGTAACATTAGATAGGGCACTGACCGTATAAAAACCTGGAGTTTTTACTTCCCCCACGATATATACACCGATAGTCCGTAATTTACCCATGGATATAGTTGAATTGACACCCCCAATTTTATCGATCCTGTCGGTGATATTCTTTTTCATGTTATCAAAAGTGTGATTGGCAACTGTAACGGGTCCTATTCTTGGGATATTAATGGTCCCGTCCCTGGAGACTTTCAAATTGTATTCCTCATTTATTCTTCCCCAGAGTAACAGATTGATTTCATCACCAGCACTGATGGGATAATCGGCAGGAACCGAAGCATTATCGGTTGGGGTAAATGTGGAGGGCTGCAGCTTATTAAAAAGTTCGTAGCCAAAGATATTGATATCCTTAAGCATGCTGTCAGGATTGATATTTTCACCAGTAATGAGTTTCTGGTATACCGAAAGATCATAAGTTTTGATGGAATCAGTTGAATCGGCTGTTGAAAGGCTGTCAACAGAATCGATCTCGGCTGTATCTTTTTCGGTCTTATATTTGTTCAATAAACGGCTGACATCGTCTGAATATTCAATCTTGTCTTTTGAAAGACTGCGGCCAAGTTTATTAAGCAAATGCAGATCTGCATTTGACTTGGTCTGGCCGGAAACAAGAAAAACTGCAGAAAAAAAGAAAAGAAGAAAGAAACTCTTCGAATTCATCCTATAGGACCTCTTTAATATCATAAAACAAGCCATCAGATGATAATAACTTGCCAAAATCATCTCTACTCATGGAAAGAAACTGTTTGTGCTTTACTGCCAAAACGATAGAATCAAAGGTTTTATTTTGAACATTTTCCACAAGGTCTATTCCATATTCCTTTTTTACTTCTTCAGGGTTTGCTACAGGATCCCAAACTTGGATATTAATTCCAAAGTCTTTGAGTTCCTTAATGATATCGATCACTTTGGAATTTCTAATATCAGGGACATTCTCTTTAAAGGTAATACCCAGAATAAGCACATCAGCATTCATGATGGTGATTTTTTTGTGAATCATTTTCTTGATCAGTTCCCGGGCAAAATATCTGCCCATGGCATCATTAATACGTCTCCCGGCCATGATTATCTGTGGGTGATGTCCGATTTCTTCTGCTTTGTAAGCCAAATAATAAGGGTCAACGCCGATACAGTGTCCTCCAACCAGGCCCGGTTCAAAAGGAAGAAAGTTCCATTTAGTAGAAGCTGCCTGTAAAACCTCTTTGGTAGAAATGTTCATTTTGTCGAAAATTATTTTCAGCTCATTCATTAATGCTATGTTAATGTCTCTTTGGGTGTTTTCAATCACTTTGGCAGCTTCTGCGACTTTGATGCAGGAAGCTTTGTAAACACCAGCCTTTACAGCGGAACCGTACACATGTGCAACTTTTTCCAGAGTTTCTGCACAATCACCCGAGACAATTTTGGTAATTTTTGAAACTGTATGTACTTTGTCACCCGGATTTATCCTTTCAGGGGAGTATCCCACAAAAAAATCTTGTTTCCACTTCATTCCTGAAAATCGCTCAAGTACCGGAACGCATTCCTCTTCTGTTACTCCTGGATATACAGTTGACTCATAAACTACAATTGCACCTTTCTTAAGATTTTTACCAACCGTTTCGGATGAACGGTAAAGAGGAGTCAAATCTGGAGCCTTGTGTTCATCGATAGGTGTAGGAACAGCGACTATTATAAAATCGGCATTTTTTATCACTGACGGGTCAGAAGAATAATTTAAAGAAGAAGATTTGAGTGCTTGGGTATCGGTTTCACCTGTAGGATCAAAACCCGAAATCAGGGTATTTATTCTGCTCTCATTAATGTCGAAACCGGTAACATCAAAATACTTAGCCAACTCTATGGCCAGGGGTAAACCTACATATCCCAATCCAACAACACAAATCTTCGGATTGTACATACAACTCCTTTGAATGAATTTAATCTAAAGTAGAAGGTAAATATACTCTCAGGTTTTGCCGTAAGTCGAGATAGAATACTATCAAACCCGGTAATAATCGCGGTACCAGTTAACAAAATTTCTAATACCTATATCGATATTGGTTTTCGGTTGATATCCCAGGGACTGGATTTTTCTGATATCTGCTACAGTAGAAGGGACATCTCCCATCTGCATGGGTTGGTAATTTCGAATAGCTTTTTTGCCAATGCAACTCTCAATTTCAGCTATGAAGTCGAGAAGATTCTCAGCTCTATCATTGCCGATATTGTATATCTCAAAAGGTTTAGGATTGTTAATTACTCTGACAATACCATCAACTATATCGTCTATATAGGTAAAATTCCTCATCATTTTTCCATTATTAAAAATTTCGATCGGCCGGTTTTCGATGATGGCCTTTGTGAAAATAAACAAAGCCATATCCGGTCTGCCCCAGGGTCCATAAACAGTGAAAAATCTCAGGCCCGAAGTATTAAGCTTATAGAGATGGCTGTAACAGAAAGCGGTCAATTCATTTGATCTTTTGGTAGCAGCATAAAGAGAGATAGGTTGATCGACAGGATCATCCTCTGAGAAAGGTAGTTTGCTGTTTTTCCCGTACACCGAGGAAGATGAAGCATACACAAAGTTTTTAACTTTATATCTTCTTGAAAGCTCTAAAATGTTTAAAAAACCCTCATTATTGGATTTTTGGTAGGCGAAAGGATGAGTGATAGAATACCTTACACCAGCCTGAGCAGCCAGATGGCAAACTATTTCGGGGTTTGAACTTTCAAAAATCTTCTCCATGGACTCGAAATCGCAAATATCGATTTTATGGAAAGAAAAATCAGGTGTTGATAAAAGCTGCGCAAGCCTGGATTTCTTAAGTTCAGGGTCATAATATTCATTAACACTGTCTATACCGATGATTTTGTGCTTTTGGGCAAGAAGATTTTTGCAGAGGTGATAACCGATGAACCCGGCACACCCTGTAACAATAATCATAGGAAACTCCCGGAGAATTTAGGTTTAACCGATGCGTCCCCACCACTGATTAGTGAGCCACTGGAGAGGACAAGACGCCTGTAATGATAAGGTTCGATAAGATTTAAATCATGTGTTGACATAATAACTGTAGTACCCCAGCTATTAATGGTTTGTAACAAAGAAAAAATCTCTTTGGATACTGCCAGATCCAGATTACCAGTAGGTTCATCAGCTAAAAGAACCCAGGGATCGTTGACTATAGCCCTTGAAATACAGACCCTCTGTTGTTCGCCGCCAGAAAGTTGATTAGGAAAATGGAAACACTTATGAATCAAACCGGTTAAAGAGAGGACTTCAAATACTTTTTTTTTGATGTCTCTTTCTTTCTTACCAATTACTCTTAATGAGAAAGCAACATTCTCAAAAATGTTTCTGTCATTTAATAATCGAAAGTCCTGAAATACTACACCCAGTTTTCTTCTTAAATATGGTATCTGTGATTGCTTGATGTATTTGGAATCATAATCACAAACAAAGACTTCACCGGAACTGGGAAACTCTTCCATATATATATGTTTAAGCAAAGTAGTTTTGCCGGCTCCGCTGGCTCCGGTAAGAAAGACAAATTCACCTTTGTCGATAAAAAAGGAGATATCTTTCAAGGCTTCATAACTGCTGTCGAATCTTTTACTCACATGAGAAAACTGAATCATAGCTATCCTGTTTTTTTAATTAAAAAATGGATACGTTCAGATTTTGCAGAACACTTCCTGAAAGAAAAATCATCCCAGATGCCTATTATTTTAAATTTGGACGTAGGAATTTGCTCCTCAATTGACCTAACAGGGAAAACCTTCTGAATATGCAGTTCTTTGAATTTCTGAAATAAATCACTGTTTTTAAATCTCTGGAATATGGTGAAATCATTAAACTGGATGCAACATTCAGGATCATAGTAGCTATGACGTACGTAGTAGGAATCATCAAAATCCTCGAAATCAAAGAAGTCATAGAAATGTTTCAAAGAATTGGCTTCTGTGGTGATATCAAACAAAAATAACCCGTTATCTTGAAGGCAGTAGTGAACTTCATTAAAAAGCTGCGAATAGTCCTGCAGATTCTGCAGATAATTTATCCCATCATAAAGAAATATAATGAGATCAAATTTTTTCTTTACTGCAATATGACGACAATCACAACAGAAAAAGGGAAAAGATTTTTTATGAGCCTGCTGACACATAGAGAAGCTCAAATCGGAGCCGAAATAAGAAACATTAAGTTTTTCAAGATATTGAGCCAGCAGTGCAGTACCACCACCAAGTTCCAGAACAGAAGGCTTGGCAGCAGAACAGTATTTTTTCAGTATTTTTTTTATAAGAAAAGCCCATTCATCATATTCCACATGATTCATCATCCGGTCATATAATGGTGCCAGTGCCTGATATTCCACGTTTCAAGACCTTTACCTGAAGCTAAAGCCTGATGTCAATAAAAAGTTCCTGCTTCCATTGTGATACCAGGTCTATAAGCTTTTTCTGAGCCATGATATCTCTAGCCTTCTCGGAAAGAATTCCATAATCATTTTCCAGATTCAAGGCACGTTGTTTGACCCGGTCGTCGATACGGTAGATGGAATACATGTTTTCTTCATTTACAATTCTGGTTAAGGATCCGGGAGGAAGTGTGTCAACTGCTATCCTTACAGCCGCAGGAAGATCCAAAAGGGAGATCCAACCAATAGAACCGTTGCGGTTCTTGCTTTCTAAATCAGAGCTGAATTTATGAACTGCTTTGGAGAAATCGTCTTTGGTCTTGCAATTGATTCTTAGAGAATCAAGGGTGGAATTAGCATGTTTAATCTGCTGCTCATCAGGTTCGATCTTCACAAATATCTGACGGATATGAACTTTCTGATCTTGTTTTCCCAGTACGTTTATTATGTGAAAACCAAGACGGGTCTCGAAAGGTTCACTGATCTGACCTTGAGCCAGATTGAAGGCTTTTTCCTCAAATGCTAGCTCATTGAGAGAGCCTTTGGCAACAAAACCCAGATCACCACCATTTGCGCCTTCAGGGCTTTCAGAATATTTTTTTGCCAGTTCGGCGAAATCTTCACCCTTGTCCAGTTTTTGTTTTACTGTTTTGATTTTATCGTAGGCTGCTTGCCTCTTTGAATTGGAGGAAGCAACTTTCATGGAAATTTTGGATAAAAGGACACTCTCACCTGCCTTGGGAAGGCTGTCGGCATATTGTTTATAAAAAGATTCTACATCTTTGCGGCTGACCTTGATGGAAGAGAGGTAGGATTGCTGGATTTTCTGTTTGTAGAGCTGTTCTTTAATGGCTTTACGGGCTTGAGACTTGAATTTATTGAGAGTAAGTCCCTGCTGCCGTTGAAGTTCAGCATCAAGTTGCTCCAAAGTTAGATTGTTTTGCTTTAATAGCATGGAGATATGATTATTAAGCATCTGATCAACTTCGGGTTCTGTAACATTTAAAGTGGTATCTTTTTTTGCATAAGCAAGTAAAACTTTGCCGTCAATAAGTTCATCAAGGAAATTCTTTCTGAGTTGTGAAATATCAGAGCTATCCCTGTTTATTCCCATACCCTCCATTCTCAAGAGACTGTAAGCATCCAGTTCAGATTGCAAAATAATTTCATTTCCGATGACAGCAACGACGCCGTCAAGACGCTCCTGGGTAAAGGCCGTTGAGCTGAAAAAGACAAACATCAAAGCTGATAAAAAGATAATCGGCATTATTGGGGTACTCCTCATTGATTATTGATCAGACTATCAGAATTATTTCCAGTAATAAGATTCATGTTATATTCCATATCATTTTTAAGACGTAAGGATGAAATCATCTTCTCTATATTCTCTTTCTGCTTTTTTGCCGACAGAATAGTCAAGATCTCCTCCCGAACCTCTTCTTCCCTGCAGATGCTTCCTTTGGGAAGCTTTTCAATGATCAATAACAGATGATAACCGATCCCGCTTTTTATTGGATTGGAAATGTTTCCGGGCATGGTGGCTTGAATGGCACTTTTCAGATCAGCAGGAACATCGTCAACCGGAACTGGTGTGACATTGAGTGTATCAGAAAAGGGAATCTTGGAGTATTTTTCTGCATATTCGGAGAAATTATGGAGATTGGCATTTTGTTTTATCAAATAAGCGGTCTTCAGATCTTCCACTACAATCTCCAGATATATAACCATATCTTTATCTCTGATGAATTTATTCTGATTCTGGGTATAATAGTCGGTGATACTGGTCTGTTCAATAGAATTGCTGAAGTGCTTGGAAGACCTGTTAATGACTTCTGCCGCCAGAAGATCCTTCTTCATTTTCTCAAGCCTTTCCTGA
Source organism: Fibrobacter sp. (assembly GCA_012519985.1). Lineage (GTDB taxonomy): Bacteria > Fibrobacterota > Chitinivibrionia > Chitinivibrionales > Chitinispirillaceae > JAAYPC01. The sequence goes on along the minus strand of JAAYPC010000005.1, from coordinate 5,083 downwards.
ATATGAGGCTCTTTGTCATATTTTAATCGCAATGCTTCACGATATAATAGTTCGGTTTGAATCCACTGTTTGACATAATTAACGTTTTGTTCTGGAGAAATCCTGTCTGCATATTCAGGTGGAATACTCTTATAAAGATCTTCAACTGTAAGAACAGACTTACCTATTCGAACGATTACAGGGCTGGAGCTTTTTTCCTGGCAACCGGAAAAGAAAACTGAGAGTACAAATACGGCTGGATTAATCAAATATTTAGCCTTTATTTTCAACATAGATACCTTTCAAAGCACAAAGACGGTGATTTTTAAAGGCAGAAATTTCTTAATAAAAGATGAAATCTGGTTTTGAAAAAGATACATGATGGTCTTTTTAAAAGCTATTTTCAATGCTTTTCACTCTTAAATTTATCCCCTGTTTCAAGCTCCTTCTCGTCGCCGATTCCATCATCAGTTTCAATACTTTCTAAAATACCGATTGCCTCAAGGGCCATCTCTTTTTTACCAATAGCAGCAAGTTTGGTGCGAAGAGAAATTGGTTCTTCATATTGAACCTGAAAATCCCTCCTGGAAGACCGAAACACCCGTTGAATGTTATCTTTTATCTGTTGCTGCTCTCCCTGGAAAGACAGCACCAGTTCACCGTTTTTATTAATAGCGACTCTGTTGCAACCAGCTCTGCGAGCCAGGAGTTTAATTTTCATCAGAAGTATCAATGAATTTACACTCTCGGGAAGAGGACCAAACCGATCGTGTATGCTAACTTGAATTTCATCGACATTTTCCGGAGTCGAAACTGCCGAAAGCTCCTGATAAAGAGAAATACGGGTTGGCCCATCCGACACGTATTCTGTTGGTATATATGCCTCCAATGGAATCTCCAGCTTAACATCGATAGCCCTGGATTCAATTTTCTCTCCCTTTATCTCCGCAACAGCATCCTGCAGAAGTCTGCAATAGAGCTCAAAACCCACTGCAGCTATGAATCCATGCTGCCTTGTTCCCAATATATTACCAGCACCCCTTATTTCCATATCACGCATGGCTATCTGAAATCCTGATCCCAGATCGGTGTACTGCTCCAAAGCCCGGAGTCTTTTAAGCGATACTTCATTGACCTGGTTAAATGGGGGGGTGAGAAAATAGGCATAAGCCTGCTCGGAGGAGCGACCGACTCTTCCCCGCAACTGGTAAAGCTGAGATAAACCCAGTGTGTCTGATCGGTTTACAATAATGGTGTTGACGTTGGGTATGTCCAGACCATTTTCTATTATAACTGTCGAAAGAAGTACATCATAACGACCAGCCACAAATTCTTTCATTATCAGCTCGAGCTGCTTTTCATCCATTTGCCCATGAGCTGCAATGATACGCGCTTTAGGTACGATCTGTTCCAGCCTGTCCTGAACTGCATCCAGATTCTTTATGCGATTGTTAACAAAGTATATCTGTCCACCCCTTTGAAGTTCATATTCAATAGCTTTTTTAACCAACTCATCATGGTATTGCGCCACTTTTGTCTCAATGGGCAGACGGTTTCTGGGTGGAGTGTTGATAATAGAAAGATCTCGCGCACCAATCAAAGACATGTGTAATGTTCTGGGAATAGGCGTTGCGGTAAGTGATAAGGTATCCACCTTGTAGCGCATCTGTCGCAGTTTTTCCTTGTGATTTACACCGAAACGCTGCTCTTCATCGATTATTAACAACCCAAGATTTTTAAAATCAATATCTTCGGAGAGAATTCTATGCGTACCGATAAGTATATCAATCTTTCCTTCTTTCACTTTTTCTATAATAGGTTTTTGTTCGGAAGGTTTTAAGAATCTGCTCAGAGGGGCGATCTTTACCGGAAAATCGGACATCCTCTCGCTGAAAGTGCTATAGTGTTGTGCAGCAAGGATAGTGGTAGGGGCAAGAACTGCAACCTGATAACCAGACATAACCGCCTTGAAAGCAGCTCTCATGGCTACTTCGGTTTTTCCGAAACCCACATCTCCACAGATAAGCCGGTCCATGGGTTTGGAAGACTCCATATCTTCCTTTATTTCCTGAATGGCTTTAAGCTGATCGGCTGTTTCTTCATAGATAAAGGAATCCTCAAACTCTTTCTGCCACATGTTATCCTTCTGAAAAGAGATACCTTCCAGAAACTGTCTTTTGGCATAAAGTTCTATCAGCTCCTGAGCCATCTCCTTAAGTGACTCACGAGTCCGGGTTTTCAACCGCTCCCATGCAGAAGTGCCGATTTTTGAGAGCGCAGGTTCCACGGTGTCTTTGCCCACATATTTCTGCACTTTATGAAAATCTTCCACCGGAACGTAGACTTTGGCATGATCGGCATAGATAAGAACCATGCAGTCATTCTGGGTATCGCCGGTCTTAACCCTTTCGATTCCTATGAATCTGGCAATTCCATGATCTTCATGAACAACGAAATCCCCAGGTGTAAGTGCATCATATCCGGTAATGGGAATGCCACTTTTTTGCTTTTTTACTTTAACAGGACGAATAACCCGGTTTATGATCTGTGATTCACTATAAAGAAGGAAGTCTCCCTCTCTGTGAATAAAGCCATGCAGCAGAAAACCGATGACAATCTCAAGAAAAGGGCAGCTCTCCCCAATTAACTCTTCCATTCTTTCAGCATGTCCCAGATTAGGACATATAAGAATACATCTGAGGCCTTCATTGTGATGATTTCTAAGGTCTTGGGCAAGAACATCGAGTTCACGAGGAAGTTGTGGCTGTTCAGAAAAAGAGACCCTGTAATTTACGGTATCCCAGGGAGTTTCCAGGGTTTCAATGAAAAGTAAATCAAAGGTGTTTAAATCCTGTTCTATAGATTCATCATCATGAAGCAGTTTCTCGGGGTAGGACACAACTCCTTGAAAAACTTCGGGAACTCGTTCAAGATGCCTTTGGTAATTCTGACGCGACTGATCGAGCCTTCTCTTAACTTCTATAATATCATCCCAGACAATAACAGTATCGGAGGGCAAATAATCCAGAATCGAAGAGTAAGGTTGATCAAACCAGTGAATAAACCATTCTACACCTTCCAGATCGCCTACACTTTTCCACTGATGTTCCAATTTATGGACCACCATCTGGTCCAACTGCTTCTCTTTGCAGAACTCTTCCATGTTTTTAAGAGCTGCTTCTATTTGAGAGTCACTGAAAGTAAACTCTTTAACCGGAAATATCTCTGCTTTATTGCAGGAATTCAAAGATTTTTGAGTAAAAACATCGAATTCCCTTATAGAATCTACAAAATCACCCCAGAACTCTATTCTCAGAGGATTTTCTGTTAAAAATGGGTATACATCAACAATACCACCTCGGATACTGTAAGTTCCTATATCAGAGACATGGGTTTCCCGGTGAAATCCAATCTCATTAAGCCACAAGGCAAGATTAGCAATGGATAACTCATCACCAACCTGAAGCCGAATAACCTTGCTGAACAGTGCTTTTCTGGGAAGGATTTTCTGGTGAAGAGCAGGGTAGGGAGCCACTATTACTTTTTGGTTGCCATCCAAAAGATTGGAAAGTACCCGGAACCGTGATTCCACAGTAGGTCCAAAACCGGATTTCATATTATAAGGAATAGCATCTCTGGAGGGAAAGGAGATTACCTGCTCATCGCCCAGAAAAGAGCGGCATTCTTCCACAAGAGTCTCAGCTTTTTTGCTGTTTTCTGTGAAAACCATGATGGTTTTCTGGGACTTGAAAAACAGATCACTAATTAGAAAAGCATCGGCTGAACCTGCCATGCCAGAAAAAAGAGCACAGCGAGGCTTATCGGTCAGATATTTATCTATTTGGGAAAAAGAAAATGAAGACCAGATATCGGATATTTTCTTTATACTCATAAAAATTTCTCTTAAGGTGAAATTGGGGGGCAGGAGAAAAAATCGGGGATGAGCTAGGAAGGATTCGAACCTTCGACTCTCGCCTTAAAAGGGCGATACTCTACCACTGAGTTACTAGCCCGAATATTATCCCGATACAGAATAATTCCGTATCGAAAAAAATAGTGTACTAATATAATACTGTTAATAAAAAAACACAAACAAATATTTAGCCATACCCCTATACTTTCCTTTGAATTCGATTGATGGAGGCCGGTATTGTATTATCCCCGGAGGTAATTTTTTGAAAGGGCAAAAAGGTAACTCTGGGGCATGAGGCTGAATCTGCCGAAATAGAAGGCACCTTCAAAAAAACTTTTGTGCGCCATCGAAAAGACTTTGTGTGTCCTCGAAAAGACTTTGTGCGCCATCGAAAAAACTTTGTGCGCCATCGAAAAGACTTTGTGTGTCCTCGAAAAGACTTTGTGTGTCCTCGAAAAGACTTTGTGTGTCCTCAAAAAGACTTTGTGTGTCCTCAAAAAGACTTTGGATACCCTCAAAAACACTTTTGGTATCATCAAAAACACAGAATACACCTTCGAAAATGCAGAATGCATCTTTTTAAATATATCCAATTTAACAACAGGCGAGAGAATAATTATGGTCGATAGTCCAGCCGCTCTTCGATTTGCCAAAAAAAATACTGTTAAATGGACAATTTGGGATAAAGAACGCATGCCTTACAAGATTCATCACATTCGTTCGAAATTGCATCTAATAGAAAAATTCAGGATTATATCACCTGGCCAGCAACAAAACATGGGCATCGGCAAATTTTCCGCTAACCAACCGGTAGATATATGGTCCGGAAGCCAGTACACCTCCATTATCACCTTTGCCATCCCAGGTCACCTGATAGATTCCACTGCCAAAGACCTTATCCGGCTTAATCAGCCTTTTAACCAGTTTCCCCTGAAGATTGTAGATGTTAAGAGAAATCCTGCTGTCCTGGGGCAGGGCAAATCGGATATGAGTGTATGTTTTTAATGGATTAGGGAAATTTCTAAACAAGGCAAATTTTGCAGGCAAGAATCTTCTGGGTATTGCCTGCACCGGTCCATAGATTTTTTCTTTATTTAAATAATCCACAGAAACGAGTATGTATTCGTAGAGAATGTCGTTTTGAACCTTATAATCGATATACACATAATCGCGTGGTCCAAAAGATGCTCC
>JAAYPC010000304.1 GCA_012519985.1 Fibrobacter sp. | reverse complement strand
TTATCAGAAATATCTGTGCCAAGCAGTCTTACATCGAACTGCCTTTTCCCTTCAAGCATCTCGCTGATTATGATAGCTGTACTGTATAACTCCTGCCCGGTAGAGCATGCGGCGCTCCAGATTCTTATAGGGATTTCCCCATTGGAATATTGTTTCTGGCGCGCATCAAAGAGGTCTGGCATAATCTTATACTGCAAAAGTTCAAAAGTAATTGAATCTCTGAAAAAGGATGTTTCATTTGTAGTAATGGCATTAATGACTTTTCGTTTTAGTGTACCTGTCAGGTCGGATTTTACTTTAGAATAAAGTTCCAGCCAGGAAGTGCTTTTAGTCTCCTGCATCAGTGGAAAAAGCCGGTTTTCAACCAGATACGCCTTATTACCATCAATATGATTCCCGCAGACACTTTTAATGTAATTGCTCCATATCTGCAGATCCTGAGTCGAAACCGGTGTCACAAAGTACCTTTCCGGACCACAATGAATCTCATCTCATTCATTGATTCTGGTTCTCTTCGATATGCAGGATTTTACTGAAATCAAGTAAACCTGCTGCAAATCCGTCCCGGTTTTTAAATACTCCGGTAATGAATGCTGCTTGTACGCCATGAACATTTCTGGGTGGTGGCTTTATGGAATCTTTTTCCAACTGAATCACTTCTTTGACTTTTTCGACCAGAATTCCAATATATTCCTGCTTCCACTCTACAATCAGCACCCTGTTCTCTTCACTGTCCAACACAGGCGGCAAATCCAGTTTATCTGCAAGATCAATAACTGTCACTACCCGCCCCCTTAAATTCATCACACCTTTGACATAAGATGGGGCATTATGAACACGTGTCAACTTTTTGATTTGTACAATTTCCTGTATCTGCTTAGCATTGATACCAAAAAGCGCATTATTCAGAAGAAATGTGGCCACCAGCATACCGGAATCAGAGACTGTATCCATTACTTTTTCCATCATAATAGCACCTGTTTAATGGCTCACGCCTTGAATTTAGTTACTATCTTCTTTAATTGTTCCGCCATCCCGTTAAGTTCCTTTGAACTCGATTTCACCTGGGTTGTCGCCTTAACTACCTGGTTGACTGTACCATTGACCGAAGTTATGGTTTCGGTTACCGATTTTGACGTTTTGGCAACCTGAGCCATCTTCTCATTTGCATCCTTAACGCCATCTGTAGCCTGAGAGATATTGGAAGCAATATCTCTGGTGACTGTAGCCTGCTCTTCTATGGCAGAAGCAATGGATGTAACAATTTCTCCTACATTTTTAATTATTTTGGTTATCCTTTCGATATCGGTAATTGCACTTTCTGTGGCACTCTGGATGCCTGAAATTTTACTTTTGATTTCACCGGTAGCCGACGCAGTCTGCTCGGCCAGTGTCTTGATTTCATTGGCTACAACGGCAAACCCCTTGCCTGCGTTACCAGCTCTGGCTGCCTCTATTGTGGCATTCAGAGCCAGAAGATTTGTTTGAGCAGAAATGCTGTTTATGGTTTCGGTAAATGTACTTATGTCCTGTGCTGCAACTCCCAGATTTTTCACCACCTCTACTATAAGTTCTCCCTGCTGCATCGCCTCGGTGCTGACTTCGCGTGCCTTTTCAGCATTGGAAGCTATATCGGATATGGTGGCACTCATCTCTTCGGTAGCAATAGCCACAGATGAAAGGCTGTTGTTGGCATTTTCCATTCTGGTTGCCATAGAATCGGTATTAGCATTCATCTGTTCAGATGCATCGGCGACAGTGGAAGCTCTGCTGCTCATGTCACTTGCTCCTGAATTTAACACTTCAGATATGGATAAAAGTTCATTTGAAGACGAGGCCAGTGTCTGAATACCCTTTGTCAGATCTGATACCATATTCCTGAGGCTGGCAATAACTGTCTGCAGACCCTTTGCGAGTACTCCCACCTCATCTTTTCGATCGATAAGATCCTCAGAAACATTACGCTGGATGTTCCCATCAGAAACCTCTTTGAGATGCAGCTCAACTTTTAAGAATGGATTCACAATACTTCGGATGGCAGAAATGGCAAAGAACACCGAAAAGATTAAAGATAACAAGATTGCTGTAATTAAAATCTGGTTTCCCCTGGAAAATGCCAGTTTTCTACTGCTTTCATTTTGTGCTAATTTCTGGCTCTGATGAATTTTAAAATCATTGGCTGCCTTGATCAATTTCTCACTTGCCGGAACTGCCTTTTTTAAATAGATATTAACAGCTTCTTCTTGGTTTCCAGTATGTAAAGTTTCGATTGCTTTTTCCAGATGCGTTCTGGCCACGATCATCTCTTCATTAATCGCATCCAGTAACAGCTTCTCCTCATTGTCTACTAACGGGTAAAGCCTTTCAATTACAGATATGTATTTTTTCCGATGATCATCGATTATCGCTTTATACTTGTCTCTTTCACTATTCTCTTTGGATATTAACAATAAAGCCATTTTTTCACTGATAGCCTGAACTTCCATAGACAACTGCAAAGCATCATTCAACATGTTCCCAGATACCAAAGATCTGTTTGCTGTTTGTTGAATACTACGTAATGTTGAAGCAGCTATTATTGCAGTAATCAATAGCAAGGCAGAGATAGCACCAAAGCCCATTGTTAAACGGTTTCCGATTTTCATGTCCTTAAATAAGCCCATAACAAAAATTCTCCATCTATAAATATTAAGAAAT
>JAAYPC010000044.1 GCA_012519985.1 Fibrobacter sp. | reverse complement strand
TGCTGCTTCCTCCATTGTTGAGAGTATTGATGGAAATAACCCCGGCATTAATGGTGACAGGACCGGTGAAAGTGTTTGATCCACCTAAAATCAATGTACCCGTACCATATTTTGAGAGTCCCGGTGTGCCAGTAATAACAGTATTTATAGTAGCAGTTTTGTTTGGGCTGACAAAAACACCCGATTTAGTAGTGAAATTCAGCGATGTACCTCCATTTATGGTATACCCATCATTCAGAAAAGCCATACTGTCTACATTTTGAGTTCCATTTATAGTAATCGTCCAGGCTCCATCGCTGCCGGCAAATGTTGCGGAATTCCCGGCACCAGGCCATGACTCTAAGGTTGTTCCATTAGAGGTCCAGTAATCATTCTCACCCCAGGTGCCGTTACCTGCCTGGTAACCTGCACTGGTAGAGACATCCCAGAAGAGATTGATGCCTGCAGCAACACTGCCATATTCAAATGCTCCAATATCGTAAGTTCCAGACCTGCTGGTACCGGTGATATCTACAGAGGGTGCACCGGTGTTGTTTGCTTTATCTTTAGCCGCTGAACTTAATAAAAGCGCAAAATCGGAAGCTTTTTGTGGAGAGCTATTGACAAATCCTGGATCATCGGTGTAAATGCTGCCGGTTCCCCATTCGGATTGTCCCCCAGGTAACAGATTGTAGGTATAGGCAGGTTTTATATCAGTATCGGCAACGATGTTCGGGCAGTTTTTAAAGATGCTGTTCTTGATAACTACTAATTTATTACTGGCAACCTCTTGTGCTGAAATATTACTTTCAGCATTGATGGTACCATTATTATTATAAAAGGTACAGTAGGTTACAGTTCCATAAGGGCCATATTGGTTAAAGTCGGACGATTTAGAAAAAATGGTGGATTTGTTGCCCCAGAAAATCGAATTTGTGATGAAAAGATAATTGTCGCGACTGCCGACAATCTTGAAAACATTGCTATCGAAATTCTTGATTATACATTTATCTATTATTAAGATCCTTTGAGAGTTTGACAAGTCTATTTCACCGCAGTTTTCCAGGACAATCCTCTCGAATCTTGTGGTACCAGTTCCGTTTCTCCAGAATAAGTCCCACTCCCCTCCGTAAATGCTGACAACCGGAAAGCTGTCCGGATTGGATGAGGCACCCATTATGGTCAGTCGACCATCGTACATCTGAGGCCATTGTTCAACGAAAGTATCAACATCGTTGCCCTGAATGTATATGATATCACCGGGCTGGTAATTAACAGATGTAAGTGCTGCAGAAATGCTGGTATATTCACTTCCGCCATCTTGGTCAACCGTTAAATTTTTTGCAAAAGTATCACAGGGCAAGAAAAACATTGCCACAACAAAGAGGGGGAAAATATGGCAGTATTTTTTCGGCAAACTAAAACTCCGGATGCTTTGCTAAACCGAGATCACAATTTCTTTTTAAATCCGATATTTCACCTAATCCCTAAGTGTGAAATGTATTGATGTAATGCCAGAATCTGTGATATATGGATGTGTACCGTCCATCCTATTATATCCTGAATGACTTAGAATGTCCATTTCTTAAAAATGAGCAGGATTTTTAAAGCATGGTGGGGGGGAAACATATCCATTTTCCGGGAAATGGATATAACGAAGAATTACTTGTAACTATTATCTATTCATCAGTTTCTGCGCACTCCTGAGTAATGACCAGCAAGCCTTATCTATCTCTTCTTTTAAATACTTATTTCTTATCTCCATCGATATTATCTCCTTAACTATTTCATCAATACTTTCCATTGCCAACGGGTCCCTCAAATGTTCTATTAAGGACAAGTATCTTTTGGATTCTTTTCCCAAATAGGGCGCAAATTTCAACATCTTACGGTAATTTTTGCCTCTCAGCCGTACACCATTTCCTGACCGTGACTTTTCAAAGACAATTTCCTCTCCTGTTATATTTGAATCAAACCCGGTTCTCAGTTTAATAAGCAGTTTTGACCAGCCGGAGAGATCCGATTGATCCAGAAAATTGGCGAATTTAATCTTATCTGAGGTTTCTTCTTTGATTTGGCGCTCATAAGTCTGATAGAAGCCGCTGGAGCAAGGTTGTGCTCCGAATCGTTTAAGAAGTGATGTAGAAACATAGCTATGCAAAGTCTTACCATCGCGTGTCCCGGTGTGCTGCTTATCACATTCACCAATACAGGCCAGAGTTATATCTAATATCTCCTGTTCTGGCACAAGATCACTCAGCAGGATAGTTTTCTGATCCTTTAATAAAGAGTCACTCTTAATTGCTTCCATTAAATCTTCTTTCTTTAGATTTAATCGAAGTACTGCATTCCATAATCCGTAATTAGTTCGGTAGTTATCGGTACTGGTAGCGTAATATGGTTTGATTATATCATCTGTCGTTCCGCTTTTTGCAAAGTTGCTTACGTTCTTCGGTTTTTCTGAATTACAGATATCCAGATTATTCAGAGAAGGAAACGTAGCGTTTACAAGTCGCTTATGCAGACCCAGATGAACCGGGTGTAAATTTTCCATACAATCGAATATGGTGCGCAAAGGCAAAGAATCATCGAAATGGACTTCATTTCCGGCCATTTCGACCTTTTTGACAAATAGTCCGGCATGTCCGGATGGATTAGCAACCAGCTTACCATCATAAAGAATATTAAACAGATGCAATTGTTCATATAGTGATAATTCAAGAGTTCCAAGTGCAATGGAGTATCTGTTACTGCATAGTTTTTTAACTGAATCGGTAATGGCAGATCCTGTGCAAAGTCCGGCTAATGCGGTATAAAGTGAAGGGCCGGTAATCTGATCCCCTCTGTAAAAGACTTTCATACCCGTACGGGAAATGAACGATTTGACTCTTTCGGATTTCGGATCATCACTATTCATGTTGGTATTGAGCCGGTACATGGTCTCAACCGCCATGATATTATTGGAATTTGAGAGATGATTAAACAGGTAATCGTAACCATCGAATCTTTTATGATGGTTGTGGACTGTATAACCACTTTTTTCTGCTGCCAGCAGATAAGTTACACCGGTTGGTTTTTCTTCTGGACCATAAAAATGACGTGCCCAGGCACAACTGTCACCGTACTCAATGTCATCAGATGCCATATCAGTTGGGGAATAGATACCCAAATCATAAGCCATTGCATAGATGAGCGGTTTGGATGTACTTGAGCCGTTGGGATTTCTGTTTACAAGGAGGCTTTGAAGCCTGCTTCCCAGATGATCACGTGAATAATATGCAAGTAACTCCCGGGTTTTGGAGTTCATGATAGCATAAGCAAAGTACTGTCCCCTTACGGTTATTGTATCTCTATAATAAGTAAAACAGGACCGGCGGATATGATTCTTATTCTTTTTATAACGGATGTTCTGAATCAGAGTATCATTCTTGTGCAATCTTACAGCATTACCGGATACTCTTATTACAGAGTCTTCTTTGAGAACAATCACTTTACGCAAGGTATCCCGGCAGGCCAGGGCATTTTCGGTTAAAGGGAGATTAACCCCTTCTGATCCAATCCGGATATCGGTGCGGATAGTGGTATCAGGTCCAAAACCCCTGGAATCTACCAGTTTTTCAAGCATCGATTGCAAACGATAATCGATAGTTAATCTGATGGTAAGATTCCCATAGCGACGGATAATGCTTTCCGGATCAGCGATATCCATCTCGGAGAGTTCTGTGTCACCTATTCCGTTTCCTTTGCATATTTTTTTCCAGTATTCATTTGCCAGATCAATTAAATGACTTCTGGTGGGGATAACATTCTGAGCAGGTCGGAAACTGAGGGTATCCAGGCTGTAGAAAATCGTATCCTTTTGTTGATCGGTCCACTTAAAGTGTCTGGCGAGTGAAGGCATGCTGGTTTTGATCTGTCCAATGATTTTCGATGGAACGTGCCGGTTCCATTTTACCAGACGCGACAGATACAGACTCTGGGCCAAACTGAGTTCCCTGGGATGAACGCCGAATAGTTTCATGCTGATATCATGGTATCCACGCATTCCCCTGCCGGCACTGACACAGTGGTTAATATAGGTAGTAAGGATCTCCTGGTTGCTGTAACTTAATTTCAGTGCAGCAGCCAGCTTTAATTCCTGGAGTTTCCTGGAAAGGCTCTGTTCACTGTAGGCATAGCCTCTGCGATCGTATTTCATCAGCAGAAATCTTGCTACCTGCATATGTATCGTGCTGCTTCCTTTGGGACGCTGCAGTCTGAAGGTTTTAGCCGATTTCAAAACAGAGTTGAAAACCGCCCTTAACAATGCATTATAATCGTAAGCAGATTTTCTCTTATAGAAATTTTTATCTTCTGTGGTTAAAAGCGAACTGATCAGAATCTCATTGATATCGTTAAGAAAAACACAGGTATGAGTTGTCTGCAGTTTCGCAAGAGCAATACCGTGCCGGTCGGTTATGGTGATGGTCTTATGGAGATTTTTGATTTCATTGAGTTCGCTTATTGCAGCCAGAGATGGGAAATCTCTGATCTTTTCTGAAATACCGTTATTAGGCTGAGAAGAAGTACTGTCTCCGCTTATAATCCCGGAAAACTTGTTCATCTCCTTACTTGTATTTATCTCCTGCCATACATAACCAT
>JAAYPC010000004.1 GCA_012519985.1 Fibrobacter sp. | reverse complement strand
TTGAATCTGAAAACATTCTGGAAACCAGGAAGATGATAATTTCAAAATAGCTCTTTGTTGAGCAATTGCAGAATTTTGTATTTGAAAGCTGGCCAATTTTAATTAATCTGGCCAGCTTTTTTAATATCTGAGAAATCCTGCAAACATAGCAAAGGCTATTTTCTAGCCATAAAAATTCCATATTCCCACAGATTCTTTTTCATGGCAAAATACTGATTCCAGAGCGCATCGGTGGGATACTGTTTGATACTGAATATTCTATCCAGAAAATGTAACGGTAAAAAAGGCAAAGAAACACAAAGCATGATCTTTGAGGTTTTTTTCACAAAGGGAGTTACATTGCGGTAAGAAGTCTCGCTGAATCCGGCTTCCCGACCATATTTGCTGAACTGTTCAGGAGTTATCAAATTATTTACAAGCCATCCGTCCATCCAGCGCTTCATCAGCCAGGCATCTTTTCCTTCATAATGCTCCCTGCTGGCGAATCCATCCCCAATAATTAATCTTCCATTATCCTTAAGAACCCTGTATGCTTCCCTGATAAAATCTTTCTTGCTGTTAGCATAACAGATACTTTCCAGACCCCATACCGCAGTAAAGGTCTTATCCTCAAAAGAAGTATGCATGTAGTCCATCTTGTGAAACTCTACCAGATGACTTACACCTGCTCTTTCGGCATTGCGGTAAGCAAGATCTACCTGGCGGGGAGTAATTGTAATACCGGTAGCTTTGCAGTTAAATGTTTTTGCCAGAAAGATACTTGCTCCACCCACTCCACAACCAGCATCCAGAACATGATCTTCACTGGTTATCTGAGCGGTTTTTGCCATAACCTGGTTAAAACGCAATGATGCCTGGCGCTGGTTTTTCACATCTTTTTCCCAGTAGCCATAATGCATGTTTTGCCCCCAGAGCTTATAGGCAAATTCATTATGATGATAATAATCAATAATGTCCTTTTTTGTCCATTGCATAGGAAAGACACCTCAATTGTTTGGGTAAATTACTTTAAAGACTGTTGATATTTAATTCATAAAAATAGTTGTGGGCACATGAAAAGTCGCTAAATAATCAGTTTCATTCATCCGGATTACAATGGGATAGAAAAACGGTACTGTAAAACTGGTTAATCTGTTAAAATGGAGAATACTGCATTTCCTCTGCCATGATTAAAGCTTTTCTATTCAGAAACTGCAGTCTGAGCGCGAAGCAAATCATTGAGAGTAAGAATGCCGGAAATGGTTTTGTTACTGTCAGTTACAATAAGAAAGTGGTGAGGTGTGCAGATAAAACGGTCTGCAGTTTCCTTTACAGTTGTGTTTTCATCAATGATACAGGTCTGGGATGATTCAAGCTGCCCCTTATGAGATAAAGATTGGATTATTGCCTCTCTGGTCACTACCCCTGATATGGTTCCATTCTGAAGAAAAGGAAAAATTTTGTAAGGTGTATTCGAAATTATAGTTTGAAGATCCTTTGGATCTGTTGATTCTACCACCACTGGCTTTTTGTTCATTATATGAGATACCGGCAGATTCTGCCAGCTTTGAAGATCACGAGGGGGTTTGATTTTTATAAGTTCATGTCCATCCTGTAACAACAAATCATCATAAAAATTGTGTTTCATTCCAGCCCATCTGGCCACAAACTGACTTATTACCGCACTGAGCATAAGACCAGGGATGATTTCAAACTGGTGAGTCATTTCAAACACGATCAGTGTAGAAGTCAAAGGTGCCCTGATTACTGCACCCAGGCAGGCACTCATCCCGACTGAGGAAAGTATAACATGATCCGACAGTGTAGTCGGGAACCAAAGGGCTGCTAGCGCAGAAAAGAGACCACCGCACATTCCACCAATAAACAAAGTGGGCGAGAAGATTCCACCACAACCACCAAAACTGTAGCTGATAACTGTTGCAGTCAGCTTTCCTAAAACCAGTATTCCTGCAATCCACCAGACAGTTCCATTAACCAGTGATTCTGAGAGATCATTATAGCCCAGCCCGAAAATACCAATTTTTCCGGTGATAAGAAAAACCGCAGTTCCGATAATCCAGGTGAAAAATGCGCCCAAACAGGGGTTTAGCCATACCGGGAACTTCCTGGGTTTACGGACTGCCGGACGCATGTGCATAATGGCTTTATGAAATATCACCCCCAGAAGGGATGAAACCAGTGCTACTAAAGGAATAAGAAAAAAATTAGAAAACGAACCAGATTCTACATGCGGAAGCAAAAAGGAAGGTTGCTTACCAACCAGAGCATAAACCGTTATCGCTCCAAAAAGGGACGCAAATACCACTCTTCCCAGATATTTTGTATTCAGATCATTGATCATTTCTTCAATGCTGAAAGTTATAGCTGCAAGGGGAGTATTAAAAGCCGCTGCCAGGCCTGCCGATGCACCAACAACGCAGGCAGCCCGACGCTGACGTTTAGGCGAACCGGTGTAACCGGACAGAAATGATGCCACTCCACTACCCAGAAATACCGATGGCCCCTCTCTGCCCAGACTCGCACCACCACCTATGCTTACAATTCCAGCAATAAATTTAACAATGACATCTTTTATAGGAATATAGCCAAGCTCTTTCCAGTAAGCAGCTTTTGCCTGAGGAATACCACTGCCTGCTGCGCTGGGAACGTTTTTTAGAAGAAGTGAAACCAGAAATGAAGAAATCATTATAAATAAAAAGCTCAAAATGACAAAGCTCAGTCTGGATGAAGCGGATGCTTTCACATACAACAGCCCATACAAAAAATTTATCGATATCATGAAAAGAACCGCACCGCCAGCAGCAGCCAAACTCAATACTATTGTTTGAAGGACAATTTGTGCATCTTCCGGAATCTTTAAAAAGGAGGACAATTTAAGCTTTATTTTGTCTGAATTCATGTTAATCCGGCTTACCTGACAGATTCTCGTGATCAAGCGGGATTTTGAGATCACTTATATTTTTGGCTTCAGGCGCGTCAAATTCGAGAATCTCTGTCTGGTTATGGGATATGTTGCCTTGATAACGCTGCTTTTCAGTGTCAGAAAGCGAAGCTATTTCATCGTGTATCTCTTTCATGAATGCTTCACGAGTTTCCTGCTTCATCCTCTTCAGTATTCTTTGGATTTCCAGGACTCCCGAAACATTCACCCCTTTTACTACAGTCAGATAATGCACATACGCCAGAACATCGATATCTTTCATGGAATATAAGCGACGTTTTCCGCTTGTTCGCATTGGAGCTATGATACCACGTTCCTCGTAAAAACGCAACATCCGAGGTTTGATACCCAGCATATCTGCAGCAGCACTAATAGGAAATATAGGCTGGTCCTGATCAATATTGAGTAAGGAGGGCATTTTATATAAAAGTTATAATTTTCCTTAAAATTTAATCACTTCGCTATCAAAAATATATCATGCATAATACCAGTAACCTAAATTTAAATTGCCATAAAATTGTTAAGAACGTTGACAGTGCTCTGATATTTTAGTATTTATCTTTAAATATCAAAAATTCTTCTTCTGAACCAACACACATCTGTGTTCAATCAGTTTCTAATCATTTAAGCAGTTAAACAGAACCGATTAACCTTAAAAAAGGAGATTGGATGCCGCTCTTTACTGGACATTCTCGCCATGACATAAAAACAATTTCTGGCCAAATCGAAAGAAATCCTCAGAATGTTCATCAGAATTCTGAAGTCAGTGAGATTCATTGGGTGCCTTCAGAAATAGTTACCAGAGATTTGGCTGATCTTTTTGTTCAACTGCGAAAAGCAGATTCTGTAGTTTTTAAAATCCTCTCACAGAGTATGTCGGTTCAGGATGCCCGTGAGAAGCTGGAAATCTATCTCAATAAAAAAGAATCAAACTGTTTCAATCCTGATTCCCCGTTTACACCTGCCTCATTCAATGTATCAGAGTGCAGTAATGCCAAAGAATGCATACGGGTTTTCAAAAATATTATCCGTATAGAAAATGAGAGACGCACCGGATTTTCTGCACTACAGTGTTTACGAAATGCAATTCAGAAAAGGGATCTCAATTCGATAAGCAACGCTTTTATCAGTGAAATAATTTCTCTTCTGCATGGAATCAATGGGAGAGGGTTTTCTTTTTCTGAATCTGAAAATGAGCATGATTTCTTTTCCAGACATGAATCATTTATCAATGCCCAGGCACAGATCATGAATGATAAGTTTTCATCATTTATAAAGGGCACAGATCCATCAATAGTTTACCGCCAGAAGATGCTTAAGAAAAGGATCCTTGAATATTATAATGCAGACGAATCAAACTGGGATGATTACCAATGGCACCTTGCAAACCTTTTCCGCAGCAAAGATGCCCTTTCCTCTGTTATCCATCTGGAAAAGGATGAAATCGCTGGTTTACAAAGAGCTGAAAAGGAAAATATTCCTGTTCAGATCACCCCATATTATCTTTCGCTTTTCAATCCGGATGGACGTGATGAAACCGACCGGGCAATCAGGGCACAGGTAATTCCATCCGTTGCTTATTGCAAAACGGTTGCCATGAACAGGGCAAGCGGGAAAACAATGGATTACATGGGTGAAAGCTTTACCAGCCCTATTCAGGGAATAACACGCCGCTATCCCTCAATCGTTATTCTTAAAGTGTTCGATTCCTGTCCCCAGATCTGTGTTTATTGTCAGAGAAACTGGGAAATCAAGGACATTGAACAGGCCTTTTCTGCCCAATCCAGGCTGGATTCCGCCATTAGATGGATAAAAAATCATAAGGAGATTACTGAAGTACTGGTAACCGGGGGCGATCCCTTAACCTTAGACAATAAATCTCTTGACTCCATACTGTGCAGGATCGCGGACATGGAGCATATCGAACGGATTCGCATAGGTACACGTACACTGGTCACCCTTCCCCAAAGGATAGATGATGGTTTTCTGAACCTGCTAAAAACATACCACAGGCCGGGTCGCAGAGAACTGGCAATAATGACCCACGTTGAACATCCTGTGGAGATCACACCAGATACTCTTGAAGCAGTCACCAGTATTAATCAATGCGGAATAACTGTTTACAATCAGCAAGTTTTTACTTATTATAACAGCAGAAAGTTTGAAACTGCTTTCCTTAGAAAATGTCTGAAAATCAGCGGAATCGATCCATACTACACTTTCAATACCAAAGGAAAAGAGGAAACCGCAGATTTCAGAGTACCCATAGCCCGTCTTCTTCAGGAACGTAAAGAGGAAGCCAGACTGCTTCCTGGAATAGTCCGCTCGGATGAGCCGGTCTTTAATGTTCCGCGAATCGGAAAGTCCCATCTGCGTGCCTGGCAGGACCATGAACCTATCATGATTCTGCCGGATGGACAGCGGGTTTACCGCTTTATCCCCTGGGAATCGAGACTGACCGCATCGGATGATTATTTGTACACCGATGTTTCCATCTATGATTATCTTAAAAGATTACATCAGGATGGCGAAGATGTAGACCAGTACCGCACTATCTGGTATTATTTCTGAGATCAGGGAATGGCAGTTAGGTCTTTTTGCAGCCTGAATTTTTTCATGCTGTGGCGTCGGGACCAATCAGAACGTATGAGGACAGTTCCTTGCTTTCCTCAGCATCTGCTTCTGCAACATTAAGCAAGTGATCCTTTATCCGGCGATAACCTGCGAGTACGTCCGGAAAAAGTGTACATATAAGAGGATCAACCTGAGTGTTTGACAATTTACTCAAATGACGGGATCGCATACGGCGAAACAGATGAGTGATCGCTTCTGCCCTGGGTTTGGCAGTAATAAGTATGTTGGTTTTGCGGTTCTTATGTGCCTCAAAAACCAGTTTGTAATAATCCTGAACTGCTGCATGAAGCTCCAGTATATCCTTCATCTCTTCTTCGTCAAAAGATAGTTTGGCATTTTGCAGACGCAGATGCAGTTTTAGAATCATTATTACATAATCGCTTACCGATTCATATTCATCAGAACGGCGCAACTGTTCCTGTGCTTCTTTTGCCAAAGTAGAAATGAGTCCCCCTGAAAGAAGCTGGGTCAGAAAGACTGTGATCTCCTCCTGCATTCTGTCGAGCAACTCTTCCTGGCTGAAAAGTGTATTTATCTTTTCTTTTTTACTGTTGCCATTTTCGGTCACAATTTCACGAAGCTGAACAAGCATACTGCCTACCACTTCACCCATACGCAACACTTCACATCTGGACTGCTCTATAGCTACAACAGGGGTTTCCTGAAGTCGCTTATCCAGTTTTGTTAAAACCGGAATCTCATTGGCCAGTTTATCTTTAAATAGCACATGAAGCAAATTGTTTAACAAGTGAGTAAAAGGCAAAAAGGCCATTACCAGAAGAACGTTAAAGATGGTGTGCGCCAATGCTATTTTGGTTGCGATTTCGGCACTGCCACTTATTATAAACCCCAATAGTTTAAGATATGGAAAGAAGAATGGAATAGTCAGCATGACTGCAAAAACCTTGATCAGTATATGGGCATAAGCCACTCTTCGGGCTCGCATCGAGGTCCCAAGCGAAGCAAGAAAAGCGGTAATGGTGGTGCCAATATTTTGACCCAGAACAAGTGCTACTGATGTATCAAAATCGATCACTCCGGCTCTTGCCAGGGTTATGGTAATTGCTACTGTGGCAGAAGAGGACTGAATTGTGGCGGTCACCAGTGCTCCAATAAAAACACATTTAATTACGCCCCAAAGTGTTTTGGGAGTAAAACTTGAAAACAGAGCAATAAAATCTTCGTGATTTCTTAGAGGTTCGACTCCATATTCCATCAGGAGTATTCCGAAAAACACCATTCCCAGTCCCATGATCAGCATGGCTACAAAACGGGTACGCTCATGCTTGCCGAACATATAGAAAAGACCAGCTATACCAGTTATTATCAGGCCATACTTGGTAATTTTTATTGCTACGATCCATGCAGTAATTGTTGTTCCGATATCTGCTCCAAGAATCACTCCTATTGATTGCTGAAGAGTCATTAAACCAGCATTGACCAAACCAACAAGCATTACCGTCGTAACTGAGCTGGATTGAATTATGGAAGTAACAAAGAGGCCGGTTCCCATTGCGGCGATCCGATTATCGGTAACCATCGATATCATCTTTCGCATCCGATCTCCGGCTACCGCCTGGATCCCATCAGAGAGATATTTCATTCCAAGAAGAAATATGCACAGTCCCCCAACGAGATTTGATATCATTTGAATGATAAGACTGGCAGTAAATGTTGTGCTTTCCATAGAGTTTTATCCTGAGCTTAAATTAAAAATTTAAATTTTAAGTGTACTATCCCTCATACTCTGGTTTTTAATTAGCAGAAGAATTTTCAAAACAGAACGTTGATTTTAAATTGGATGAATATGTGTAACTAATTGAAACGAAGTGTATTGTTGGTGGCAATGAACACCTTCCCGACATTAAAATCAATCATCTGAATGCCTTGGAATTAAACTGATTACCTCTTATGCTCCATGACATTCAACTGCATATTTCAGGTTGTGTCCTGAATAATAAGATAATTGAATTTTTAGTTTTTGCCTAATATTTTTTTTCTAATTCAACAAGATAAAAAAAATTGAACTTTTTTGGTAAAAAAACAACAATCAAGAGTTGTTATCTTTATTAACTATTTACAAAAACACTGCACGCCAAAAATTATTCCCGGTTTCAGGTTTGAATATTTCAACCGCCTCAAATCAAATGTTATTTGTTTTCCTTTTTGATCGTCAATAACGTTTCCACCCTATCCTGCATTTAGAAATCCAACAGTATTCCTGCAATAATTAAGTGTGCATCATGGGTTCAATTGACTTCCACTAATGATATCCAGAAGCGGGATCTTCTCTCGTGAGTTAATCTGATATACATATTTCGATGTGTCTACAATTCCCGAATGGTAGCAACCGTTTGTGATATAAGCCCAACATTTCAGCTAAACCCGGATTAAATCCACTCCAGTATCTCCAATGTCTATTTCCCAGGATGAATGGAACCAGGTTAAAACTGTTTCTTTACGTTTTTGAAACGACTGGTTGCCGGTATATTTAATCTGAGATTCCTGCTGAAATAACTACAGCCAGACGGGTTCGTAACTGACCTGACCTGTAACCAATCAATCCTGACCCATCCGAATTGTGCATTGGTTTCATCTGTTTTATGGCCAGCTATTACTCCATCATGTACCATTTTATTGTCGCTCTGATAGATAAATTTTCCCTGCAAAACCACCCAGTATCATAGAAAGTGGAACTAAAGGTCGATTCCTGTCCCCAGATCTGTGTTTATTGCTTCTGATACCCTGAAATAGAGCGGTACGTTTCTTCCTTTTATATGGATAGTTTTTCCAGCTCCGCAGTTTACCACCTCTTGTTTTTTTTCAGGTGGTGGCATTTGCATTGGAGCCAACCAGTACGTATGAAGTCATTTCTCTGGCTTCCTCAGCATCTGCTTCTGCAATATTAAGCAAGTGATCCTTTACCCGGCGATATCCTGCAAGCACATCCGGAAAAAGTGTACAGATAAGAGGATCGACCTTAGTGGTTGACAGTTTACTTAAGTGACGGGATCGCATACGGCGGAAAAGGTGAGTAATTGCTTCTGCCCTGAGCCTGGCAGTTATAAGAATGTTGGTATTGCGGTTCTTATGTGCCTCAAAAACCAACTGGTAATAATCCTGTACTGCTGTATGAAGTTCCAGTATATCCTTCATCTCTTCTTCGTCAAATGAGAGTTTGGCATTTTGCAGACGAAGATGCAGTTTTAAAATTGCTACTACATAATCGCTTACCGATTCATATTCATCAGAGCGACGCAACTGTTCTTGTGCTTCTTTGGCCAAAGTAGAAATGAGCCCCCCTGAAAGGAGCTGGGTGAGAAAGACTGTGATCTCCTCCTGCATTCTGTCCAGTAGTTCTTCCTGGCTGAAAAGTATATTTATCTTCTCTTTTTTGCTGTTACCGGTTTCGGTTATAATCTCACGAAGCTGAACCAGCATACTGCCTACAACTTCACCCATACGTATCACCTCGCGGCGGGACTGCTCTATGGCAACCACAGGGGTTTCCTGAAGTCTCTTATTCAGTTTTGTCAAAGCCGGAATCTCAACAGCCTGTTTATCCTTAAATAATACAAGAAGAAAATTGTTTAATAAGTTAGTAAAAGGTAAGAAAACCATTGCCAGAAGGACGTTAAAGATGGAATGGGCTAATGCGATTCTGGTTGCAATTGTGGCACTATCACACATTATTAATTCTAATAATTTCAGGTAGGGGAAGAAGAAAGGGACAGTGATCAATACAGCCGCTACCTTGATCAGTATATGGGCATAAGCCACTCTTTTAGCACTGATCGAGGTACCAAGCGAAGCAAGAAATGCGGTAATGGTGGTACCAATATTCGCGCCCAGAACAAGTGCTACCGAGGTATCAAAATCGATCACAGCAGTTCTTGCCAGGGTTATGGTAATAGCTACTGTGGCAGAAGAGGATTGAATGATACCAGTCACCAAAGCTCCAATTAAAACACACCTGATTACGCCCCAAAGCGATCTCGGAGTAAAGCTTGAAAACAGTGCAATAAAACCTTGATGATTTCTGAAAGGCTCGACTCCATGTTCCATCAGGAGTAATCCAAAAAACAACATTCCCAGCCCCATAATCAGCATGGCTACAAAACGGGTACGCTCATATTTACCGAACATGTAGAAAAGACCGGCTATACCTGTTATTATCAGGCCATACTTGGTAATTTTTATTGCTACGATCCAGGCAATGACTGTGCTTCCGATATCTGCTCCAAGAATTACTCCTATTGATTGCTGAAGAGTCATTATACCGGCATTGACCAGCCCAACAAGCATTACCGTTGTAACAGAACTGGATTGAGTTATGGAAGTAACAAAGAGACCGGTTCCCATTGCGGCGATCCGATTATCGGTAATCATTGAGATCATCTTTCGCATCCGGTCTCCGGCAACTGCCTGTACCCCATCAGAGAGATATTTCATTCCAAGAAGAAATATGCACAACCCCCCAACAAAATTGGATATCATTTGAATGACCACACTTGAAGTAAATGTTGTGCTTTCCATAGATTTTATCCTGCGCTTAATTTAAAATTTTGGTTTAAGTATACCATCCCCATACTCTGGTTTTATAAACAGAAGCTTTTTCTAAGTAGAATGTCGATTTTGAACTGGATGGATAAGTGTAACCAATTGAGATGAATAGTATTGATTGGCAATGAACACCTTCCCGATATCTAAATTAATCATCTGAATGCCTTGGAATTAAACAGCTTATCTCTTTTGCTCCATGCATTCAACAGCATTTTTTCAGGTTGTGTTTGAACAATAAGATAATTGAATTTTTAGAATTTGCCTAATATTTTTCTTATTTAACAAGATAATAAAATTTGAACTTTTTTGGTAAAAAAAACAACAATCAAGAGTTGTTATCCTTATTAACTATTTACAAAAACACTGCGTGCCAAAAAATTATTCCTGGTTTCAGGATTGGATATTTCATCCGCCTCAATTCAAATGTTATTCGTTTTCCTTTTTGATCGTCAATAACGTTTCCACCATATCCTGCATTTAGCAATTCAGCAGTATTCCTGCAATAGTTAAGTGGCATCAGGTGATCAATTGACTTCCATTAATGATATCCGGAAGCGGAATCTTCTCTCGTGAGTTAATATGATATGCATATTACGATGTGTCTACAATTTCCGAATTAACTTTGACCCTGGAAGTTTTTACCAACCTGAAGACATCTGTTACTTTATAAGCAATACCTGTTACAAATCCTTAAAGCATCGTTTTTTGCCAAATTCCAATATTTCTATTTTAAATTTTTAAATCGCTGAATCCTTAAAATCTTAATTATCAATCTCAAATCTCTAATCTTAAGACTGTTCCTTCCTTCTTCCCTGAAGTAGTTTAACTTCATTGCAGTTAGTTTCCGATTTCCTTTTTTTCAGTTTATGAAGTATGTCCAAAAATAGTTATCACTGGGGATTGGTTCCTTTCCTAACTGCAGTTGCTCTCATTGCCGCATCTCTTCTGTTCTCAGTCTCTTATCCCCCCAATAGCTTCCCTTTCATCTATTCTGTGTTTTTACCCCTCAGCGGTCTGGCAACTTCGCTGATTCTTATCATCACCGGTCACTTCTCCTATCCCAGAGCACATAATCGTAAAATTTATGTGGCTGCCTATACCATCGGTTTCATAGGAATCCTCTTTTTTTTACTTCATAGTTTTCCTTTTATTCCTCAATTAAATAACCCCCCACAGGGATTTTTTGCTGTGATTCTGCTGACACAGCTTGTTAATCTGTTGATTTTTCCCCTTTTATCCTCCTATGTAAAATATCGTTTTGCCCGAAGCACCATGCTGACCATGATCGTTATTGAAACAGTCTTCCTGATGACCATGCGCTTTGCTCCCTCAGCAACAAACTGGGTACAGTATTTGTGGTTTGATAGTCCGATGAGCTTTAACTTCTGGATCGGTCCAACAGTGTTTCTGGCAGTGGGAGCGCTTTCACTGTGGAAAGTAAGTGATGAGTTCTATTTAGGAGGAGTATTATCGGGCTGTTCACTGTTTTTTGCTGAAATCTGGGTTTTGGGAATAGATATAAACCGCATAGAACCGGTTCAAATGGTTCTTTTAAATATCACACCCCTTTACTTATCGATTGGTATACTGGTTCATGGCTTTTGCCGTATGGAGAACCGGGTCTGCTATGATCCGCTCCTGAAAATCTATAACCGAGATTTCTGCTCAAAAATCATCTCAGAGCAGTCAAAGTTTGATACCAGTCCACCTTTTTCGATTGCCATGGTAGATATCGACCATTTTAAAAATGTCAATGACACCTATGGACATCAGGCCGGTGATACGGTTCTCTATGCAGTAGCTCAGACAGTGAATAACTCGCTGATTTCACAAGGAATCGTCTGTCGATACGGAGGAGAAGAGCTGGCGGTTTTCTTTCCCCGCAAGACTTCTTCAGAAGTGAGTAAACTGATGGAGGAAGTCAGGGCGGATGTGGAAAAAACTAAAATACCTGCTGGAAAAAAAACGATCTCAGTTACCATCTCTGTTGGAATTTCTCAGCGCGAAAACCCGACTCAAACCGTAATGGATGTAATCGGTGCTGCAGATAAGGCACTCTACAGAGCAAAGAATGGCGGAAGAAATCAGGTAAGGAGTGGGAAAGTTCCTGTAAATTGAAGATTACTGATCTGATCAATGAAGCAGAGCCAATCTCATTGGATTGGTTTTCCCCTCAACACCTGTTTTCAGTACTCCTTACTTCATCTATTGCAACAAATAGAGAATGGTTGTATTTTTCTCAGCCTGATTAAAAGGGGGGAGTTTAATGTCTTTTGAACAGTTTTTAGGAACATCGGTCATAACCCGAACGCTTTTTTTTATCGCAGTAGCGTTTGCTGTAGGAGACCTTTTGGCCACACTTTTTACCGTGTTCTATCAGCATTTCTGGTACGATCGGGTTATGCGTCCAAAATATGGCGACAATTCCCATCAGCGATGTTCCATAATCATTCCCTGCAAAGGTTTACCCAAAGATTTGGAAAACAATCTCAAAGGTTTTTTCGAGCAGGATCACTCCAATTACGAGATAATTTTTGTTACTGAAAGTGAAACCGATCCGGCGGTTCCAGTGATCCGATCTATAATCCGGGGCAAGGACAATGCTAAGCTGGCCATTGCCGGATTAACCAAAAGCTGTGCTCAGAAAAACCACAACCTTCTTGCAGCATTAAAACTGATCGATAATCCAGATATACTGGTTTTTGCCGATTCTGATATCAGGCCATCACCCCATTGGTTAAGGGAGCTGACTCTGCCCCTGGCATCACCAAAGATAACAGCTACAAGCGGTTTTCGTTGGTTACATGCTAAAAATGGAACCACTGGAGAACTCACCCACTCTTATGTGAATGTATATATGTATGTATTATTCAGCGTTGCCTGCTTTATCGGGGGAGTTGGGTTATGGGGTGGATCAATGGCGATTCGTCGGAAGGATTTTGATGAACTTGGGGTCAGAGAAAAATGGTCCAGTGCTGCAGTTGATGACATGAGTCTCTCTCAGATTGTCATGAAAAACCGTAAAAAAGCGGTAGTTGTTCCACCCTGTATCGTGCATACCGATGATCTTATCCAGACGGTGAAATCTACGGTTTCCTGGTTTGAGCGTCAGATTATGTATTTAAAAGCCTATCAGCCTTTGTTGTGGTTAGTAGCATTTCCTTTTGCTTTGGCTGGAGTAGGTCTGGTGATATTACTTCCATTCTCAATATTGGCTTCTTTATCATCAAACCGTTCGTTTCTGGGAATGGGTGGAGGTGCAGCGGTGGTTTTTTATGTGGGAGAACTTGTCACTGCCATGCTGTATGTGCTTTTAGGTACGATGCACCGTTTTCCCAAGTTTTTACTGCTGCAGCCATTCTTAAGGGTTGCTCAGGGGGTAAGCTACTTCAGGACGTATTTGACCAATACAATCACCTGGGCTGGAATTAAATACAATGTCAATTTTCACGGTGAGGTCGTGAGCATAAAGCGGCCTGACTCTGATGAATAAAGAAGGGGCGGACTCTGTGGCTTTACGTTGTGCGGTTTTTGCATCCGGTGGTGGAAGTAATTTTCAGGCTTTGATTAACAGGAAAGAGTCCGGGGATCTTCATGTGGATTTTGTGCTGATGATAGGCAATAACAGTACTGCCGGTGCTTTTGAAAAGGCTCGCAAGCACAACATTCCTTCGGTGCATCTTGCGCCATCTCATTTCAAGTCACCAGATGATTACCAGAGTAAGCTTCTTGCGGTTCTCCAGGAGCATCGGGTGGAGCTGATCGTTCTGGCCGGATATATGAAAATGCTGCCATCAGAGGTTGTGCGCCGCTATAATAACCGCATTGTCAACATACATCCGGGTTTACTGCCGGCTTTTGGGGGTAAAGGGATGTACGGCAGCAGGGTTCATCAAGCGGTGCTGGATTATGGTGCAAAAGTAACCGGTGTCACAGTTCATTTTGTTAACGAAATGTATGATGAGGGACCTGTGATTTGCCAGGTACCTGTAATAGTCAATGATACTGATGATTGCCAGACCCTGGCCGGGCGGGTTCTTGAAGTGGAGCATTCCACTTACTGGCGGGCTATCGAGGCGATAGCCAAAGGAGCGATCCGGGTTGAAGGCCGTCGGGTGACCGGTTATGTCTGAAAAAGCCTCTTCACATTCAAAGGTAACAAAGGCTCTTTATTGTTTTGATCAGAATATCTTTGATGAATGTGGCGGTTCGGTTGTTGGTACCGATGAAGTGGGGCGAGGTTCTCTGGCAGGTCCGGTGGTTGCCGCCGCGGTTGTACTGGATCTGAAAAAACCGCTTGATGGTATCAATGATTCCAAGAAATTAACCGCTCAAAAACGGGAAATTCTTTATCAGAAGATCACAAGTGAGGCAATTCGGTGGGCCGTGGGGTCTGCATCACCTGAAGAGATCGACAAATTAAACATTCTTCAAGCCTCTCTTCTGGCAATGCACAGGGCGGTGGAAAAACTGGGCTGCGACTGGAAACTGGTGATTGTGGATGGTAACAAACTTATCCCACAAATAGACAATGATAAACAGCGTACAGTAGTGGGTGGTGATGCCACCAGTGCATCGATAGCGGCTGCTTCCATCATTGCCAAGGTAACCCGGGATCACATAATGGACGATTACAATAAAAAACATCCTCTTTACGAATTTCACAATAACAAAGGCTATGCAACCGAACATCATCGCAGATGTATAGAAGAGCACGGGATGTGCGAAATTCACCGCAGGACTTTTTGTGAAGTTCTTGCCACTCAGACTAGACTGCCGCTTTGAAAGGAGCAATCGTAAAATGGCCGGAGTAAAGCCGTTCAAAGGTTATCGTTATCAGATTGAAAATCCACAGGATCTGACAGAAGTAATTGCGCCTCCCTATGACATGATTGACAGGGAGATGATCGATGCTTTATACCAGAAAGATCCCCGCAATGCAGTGCGGCTTATCCAGAACCGCCCGGAACCACAGGACACCTGCAATAAGGACCGTCATGTGAGGGCTGCAAACATTTTCAAAAAATGGGTAAACGAAGGGATACTGGCTCAGGACGAGAAAGATTCGGTATACATTTATCAGCAGACCTTCAAAAGTCCGGTGGGAAAAGAGATGATCACCTTTGTGCGGACCGGAGTAATAGCATTAGTGGAACTGGTCGATTTTGAAAAGAAAGTGGTGCTTCCTCACGAATATACACTTTCCGGACCGAAGATCGACCGTTTTGAGCTGATGGATGTAAGCCAGGTGGACATGGGACTTATTTTCGGGCTGGTTTCCGACAAAGGAGACACTTATAATTCGATCAGAGCTTTGATTACTGATGAACCGGCTGGTGTTGCGATCGATGAGAACGGAGTCGAACACCGGTTGTATGTATGTTCCGATAAATCCCTGATTGATAGTTTTGTGAAGTCGGTAAAAGACAGCACCATATTGATTGCCGACGGACATCACCGGTACGAAACCGCACTTAATTATTATAAGGAAAAGAAAACCGATAATTATTCCCATGTGATGATGGCGCTGGTATCGATGGCAGATCCGGGTCTGGTGATCCGTTCCTTTCACAGGCTTATCCGCAAAACCGACCGTCAACTGGTTATGAAAGAACAATTGAAACGTTTTTTCAGAATGACAGAATATGGGAAAGCATCTGAAGACACGGTTTATGACTTTATGTCAGGTAAACTGGATGCAGACATGCTCTATATCGACAGTAAAGATCAGAGTGCGATTGGGCTCACTATTTCTGAAGATGGAAAGAAGTTTCTGCAGGATTCCATGCCCGAAAAAAGCATGAACTGGAAACAGTTGAGTGTTTCAGAAATCAACATGATCGTGATCAACACCATTCTTGATCTTCCTCTGGATGGCAAGGTGCTTCATGACGTAGTGGATTATGTGAACGATATCGGGGCCGGGATAGAGAAGCTTAAGGACAGCAGTGCATATCATGGAGGATTTTTTATCCGCCCTGTTTCTATAGAAACAATCCAGAAGATAGTTGACGGGGACGAAAGGATGCCTCAAAAATCAACTAACTTCTTCCCTAAACTTTTCTCAGGCCTGGTATTTAACAGGTTGAGCGATATATGAAAAAATCTCACCTTTTACAAGGTGCGGGCGGAGTGCTGATCTCCGCCCTTGGGTTGTATCTCTTTTTCAAAAGTGTGGATACAACTGTATTATGGAAAGAGATCTGTACAACAAAAAAGTGGATCATCGCCGCTGTCATACTGCTTAATCCGCTGACCATCTGGTTCAGAGCGCTTCGATGGAAAGTGATGCTTCCGGACAGCAGAGAAGAAAAAAATAAACGCGGTCTCTTCCCCATCACCATGATAGGATTTATGTTGAATAATCTTTTACCTGCGCGCCTGGGTGAGGCTGCCAGGGCAGTGCTTCTGTGGAAACGCAATGGTTTTACAGTGGCAGAAAGTGCCGGATCACTGCTTGTGGAAAGGGCACTCGACATGTTGCTTTACTCCACTTTCTTTT
This sequence comes from Fibrobacter sp., assembly GCA_012519985.1. Taxonomy (GTDB): domain Bacteria; phylum Fibrobacterota; class Chitinivibrionia; order Chitinivibrionales; family Chitinispirillaceae; genus JAAYPC01. The sequence goes on along the minus strand of JAAYPC010000004.1, from coordinate 11,327 downwards.
TTATACCGGTTTTCGGAAACAGCAGTCTGGCTTCATTACAACCTTATGCAGCCTTAATGATTGCAGCTTTTGCAGTATCGGTTGTTTTTCTGATTGTTTACTGCAGGTTTAGAACCGAAGCATTGAAAGTAGCTTCAAAGATATTAATTCTTGTCCCTAATTCACTTAAAAACAAGGTACAAAAAATCTGTAAAGAGTTGATATCCAATCTTGAGTGGGTTTTTTCCTGGCATAAAGTCACCCGGGTGGTGTTATATTCAATACTGATGATGTTCTGTTACGTCTTTATGATGTACTTTCTGGCCTGGGGATTGGATAAGTTCAATATACTGGACAGTATGTTTGGAGTTTCCATGGCAGCACTGGGTGCAGCAATTCCATTATCGCCCGGTTATATCGGGACTCTGCACTCATCATTGCTTCAGGGGCTTGGGATGGTCGGTGTGGTGGAAAATAAGGCTGGAGCGATGGCTGTGCTTTATCATGGAATAGGTTATACGACAATCACTGCACTGGGTTTAATGTTTCTGATGAGCATGAAAGTTTCCTTTAAAGAAATAAGTAAAGCTAAAGAGGAATTGAAAAAAGAGTAAAGGTGGGAAAAGAGAATGACAAAGCAACAGGCTGCAGTTGACGAAATGAAGGTTGTTGAAAATCTTATACAATCGATAGCTGATCTGAAAAAGGAGCTGGCAAAAAAGATAATCGGTCAGCAGGAAGTAATTGATAATCTTTTAGCATGTTTTCTCAGTGGTGGTCATTGTCTTCTGGTGGGAGTCCCTGGATTAGCTAAAACCATGCTGATACAGAGCCTGGCGCAGAGTCTGAATTTAAAATTTAACCGGATTCAGTTTACACCTGACCTTATGCCATCCGATATTACCGGTTCTGAGATCCTTTTTGATGACCGAAAGAGCGGGATAAGAGAATTCCGTTTTGTTCAGGGACCGGTTTTCAGTAACATCGTTTTGGCAGATGAGATAAACCGGACCCCTCCCAAGACTCAGTCAGCTTTATTACAGGCAATGCAGGAACATGAGGTAACCTCTTCGGGGCAGACTTACAAGCTTCCTGATCCTTTTTGGGTTTTAGCTACTCAGAATCCTATCGAGCAGGAGGGGACCTATCCATTGCCGGAAGCTCAGCAGGACCGGTTCATGTTTTCGATTCAGGTAGATTACCCTGATCTGGAGACTGAACTGCAGATTGTACGTCAGACCACGGCAGCAGAATCGGTTACAATTAATCCTGTGATAAACGATTCTCAGATAAAGGAATATCGTGAACTGGTGAGCCGGGTTCCAGTTGCAGAATCGGTGATTACTGCAGCGGTAAAACTGGTCCGTGCCACTCGCCCCTCGACCCCTGAATGCCCTCAATCCTTAAAGCAACTGATCAGTTGGGGAGCTGGTCCCCGTGCTTCACAGTATTTGATTATTGCTGCAAAAGCGTTCGCTCTTCTTGATAACCGTCCTACGCCCGATCTTTCCGACATCCGCAGGGCTGCTTATCCTGTGCTTCGTCATCGGCTGATACGTTCATTTCATGCAGAGGTGGATAATGTCAGCACAGATGATATAATTAAGGCTATAGTGGAAGCAGTGATAAAGGGGAAATGATCTTTTTTGATTTCTGAATCACTCGTGCAGTATTGCTCCGGGTGGTGCCCCCTCTGTTTTATCACGTAAACGAACCGTTTCCAAAAAACATACTACTAATTTGAGAGTGGAAAAAATCCACATTCTTATTTTTTTAGTAAATAGAGCGGATTCTTATGAATAAAACCCTTCTGGAGCCCACAAAAGAGCTTCTTGAGGAATGTAAGTCTGGTAATCAGCTTGCGTTCAAAGAAATCTTCCACATGTATCGTTCTTATGCCTACAATCTTATCTATAAAATAACAGGGCCTTACGGGGATCACGAAGACTTGCTTCAGGAGGTTTTCTTTCAGATCTATCTCTCCTTGAAGACTTTTCAGGGGGATTCTTCCTTCAAAACCTGGTTTCACCGGGTAGTGATCCATGTATGTACCCGAAGATGGAGATATCAGAAAGCAGAGAAACGGATCTCCCCAAAAAATACGGTGCATCTGGATGCAGTAGAAAACACGGTGCAATCTACAGAGATTAACTCTTTAAAGCATCTGGAATTGAAAGACCTGGTGGAACAATCTTTGGATGAATTGGATTATAAGTTGCGTATTCCTTTAGTGCTAAACATATATGGTGAAATGGATCTTGCAGAAATCGCCACCATTATGGGGATTCCTGAAGGGACAGTTAAATCGCGACTTTTTACGGCGCGAAAGCAGATGAGAGAATTTCTGGACACTCTGGAAAAATAATGAACACTGAGAACTACAGAGACACCTGGTTTGAAGATGCTTTGCGGGCAGAACGAAGCGATGCTGCTATCGATTTTGATGCAGTTGAGGCTATCCTTCTGGATCGTATCAACAAAGCCGAAGAGATAGGTGTGCTTTCACTGCTGAAACTGGAAAATATTGTATCTATAGAATTATTTCAGAGAATAGAAAAGGACCTGTTTGCCCAAATTGGTCAGTATAAAGAATATGAAGAACCGGTAAATGAGTGTATAAAGACCGAAAATGATCTCACTAATGCTCAGTGGGAGCGACTGGAAGCAAAATTATTCTCCAAAATTGATAATTGTGCTGAAGCTCCGATCTGGGAGCAGTTTGTAATGGCTCCGCAGATTGAGCCCTTACCTGGTGATTGGGAACGGATTGAAGATAAAATCTTTGAACAGATCTCTCAGGCGGAAATACAGGACCCCTGGATTCTTTGCGCTAAAAATGAAGAAATATGTGCTCCGGTTCAAATTGAGAACGAGGAACAGCTTTTGGAAGAAAGACTCAGTGAAAACCAATCCATAAAGTCTTTTGAACAGGAGATTAAAAAAGAGATAGTTCTTAATTTGGGCCAGATAGAAAAGATTGAGGATTCTCTCTTTAGCCGTATAGAAAAAAATAATGAGCAGATAAAGCTGGAAAAGCAGCCTTTCTGGGCATTTATTGATCATTATCTGATAGTATTCAAGGCTGCAGGTCTGGTTTCTGCTCTGATAATATTACTTATCGGGGGTATAGCTTTCTATCCAGGATTTTATGACAAGCCAGAACCTCCGGTGAATACATTTGCATATCAGGTATATGGCAATGCCCTGAACATTACGGGTATAAGTGGTACCATAGGAAAAGAATGTGCTTCGGTTTCGGGCGGAATCATCAAGCTGCTCAACAGACATGGCAGTATTGAACTGCGAAATGATTCAAAAATCGAGTTGTTGAAGGTTACTGAAAAGACCGCTCATTACCGGGTGAAACTGTCTTATGCCAATAATAAGGATAATCGGGCTATTCCACAGGTTGCGTTTCTGGTTAACCGACATCGGCAGGATGAAGAATTTCTGATCCATACCTCCGATTATCAGATTGCTGTAAAAGGAACTTATTTTAAGCTGGAGCCGGGTTTAGCAGGAACTGTTACCACCAGAGTTCTTGAAGGAGTGGTCAGTATCTCTTCAAAGCATTTTGACCGGATAGAGCTTTCTGCGGGCCAGAGTCTTCAGTATGATCCGACAACAGAGCGTTATGTGGTCAAGGATGGTGGACCAGTAATATTGCGCCAGGATATCGAAGAGGTTCCTCAGATTGACTCGATGACCCAATACAGAATGCTGCAGATAAGAAGCTCTGTAGAAAATGCAAATGTCTATGTGAATGGCATTCTGTACGGGAAAGCACCGCTTGCCATACGCTCCAGGGTGGGCAATTGCAGTATCGGTCTTTCGAGTGATGGATATATATCACTGGATACGGTGATTACCATTCGCGATGATGACCGGAGTAACATTTTTACTTTTGCCCTTAATAAAGTAAACAGACCGGTTATTGCTAAAAAGGTTCAACCCCAAAAACCAGTTGAAAAATTTGATGCGACCCCGGAAAAAAGTGATTCCGGTTTACCGACTGATGTGACAGCCATTACTCCGGAACTGATTAGCAGTAAATTTCTTGAACCCGAAGATTCATCATTTAAAGAAAGTGAAGAGCTTTATTCAAAGGCACAAAAAGAGGAGCTGGCTGGAAACTGGAAAGCAGCCATTGATCTTTATCAGGCAGTGTTTGACAACCAGAATTCCCCCAGGCTGATTCGGGAGGATGCGCTGTTTTCTATCGGAAGATTAAAGGTGGATAATGTACACAACCCATCCGAAGCTTCACAGGTATTTCTGACCTATCTTGCCCTTTTTCCGCAGGGATCATTTGCAGGAGAGAGCTGGTTGAGACTGGCTGAACTGGAATTTAGTGTCAGACCCGAAAATGCCACCCGTTATTACGAGAAATTTTTCCAGTTATTCCCGCAACATCCCAGGATTGTTGAACTGAAAAATCGGGTAGGTGTTATTTATCTTCAGCAGAAACGATATGATGAAGCTATAGCTCTTTTCAGAGAGGCACTTGAAAGTCCTGTGTTTTCCGGGAAAAAAGAACGGGCGCAGATTTCAGAGAATCTTGAGCGAGCCCTGAAACAAAAAGCGGCAAGCGATAATAACATGGTAAACCGTTAATTTCCCTTTCTATTTTATCTCTTGCGAATTTGGTCTTCCTTTAAATATTTGATCCCTGACGGGATCAGGAAAAAGATAACAATACCCCAGAGATGCTTTCTTTTCACATTAAAGCTTCATCTTTGGGGACCATTTATTTCATTAATGGTTCAAAACAAACAGAAACTGGAGGAAAACAAATGGGTTCCAAAGGAAAGCACTACATAGTGGGTATTCACGTCACAAACAGAGTAAAACATATTCCATCCGTGCAGAATGTTCTCACCGAATTTGGCTGCAGTATAAAGACCAGAATTGGGCTTCATGAAGCATCTGATGACATCTGTTCACCTAATGGTCTCATTCTGGTGGAGTTGGTTGGTGATGATAATAACCTTGAAAATTTCAAATCATCTCTGCTGAAAATCGAAGGAGTTGAAGTAAAGGAGATGGTTTTTTCTCACGATTGATCATTTGGGCGACGAGTAAGGGGCTCCTAACAGGTTTCCTCCTCGTCCCCCATCTCTCTGTTATACCGTAGTTCCCGGATTGTATTCTCCTTTTCCACTGCTGTGCCTTTCAACCCTTTTTATTCCCGACTGCTGGCAGGTGACCACTCATTTGACGCATTACCGGCTGAACGATTTACAAGTTCTGGCGGGAATGCCAACTTGATCGTATTCTGCGATTGAATTGCTCTTTGTAATTGTCGTTGCGAAAAAGGGACCGGAGCAACTGCAAATTCCGCTACATTATAACATTTCAGGAAAGAATCATAAAATTCCGGATCGCGCTGAGGCATTATAAAAGCTTTACTGGCATTCCCCAGTGAGTCAATATGACTTATATAAAGACGGGTGAATATGCCTCCATCTCTTCTTGATGAAAAAATAATCCACCGGCTATTTTGTGACCACGAATGGTAACTTTCATTGTACTCACTGTTAATGTTAAGCTTTTGGTATTGACCGGTTTTCAAATCCATCAGATATAGATCACTGCTTGCATCAATGTAGGGATAAGGACCATAGTTTTGCATACAAAAAAGACAGAACCGGTTATCAGGTGATATTCTGGGCATTGCTATGCTGAGTCCTGTTTGCTCCGGAGTAAGAACTGTGTCCACATCACCCCAGGTATTTTTATCGTTATCGTAGGCAATTCGCAAAAGGTTGTATCTGGTTTTGTTGAAATTCTGGGGAGGTTCTCCGTTGTCGTTCCACAAAACCGGTGCACTGCAGTAATAAAGATATCTTCCATCTGCAGACCATGCAGGCCATGTGTTCAGGATTCTCTGTTGACTGAGCTGCGGAAGGGAAAAGATTTTGCGTTCTGATACATCATAGATAGCGATATAGGAATCATTATCGTAAACATCGATGAACTGTCTTCCTACCGAATGGAAATACTGTTGCACCTTATAGGATGAGAATGCTATATATCTGCCGTCAGGATGCCAGGCTACATGGCCTATTCTGGAAGAGAGTATGGCGAGAGAATCACCATTTGCTATGAGAGTTTCGACTCCTCCGGTACTGCTGCGAAGTTGTAATGTGAAGCGGCCCGGGTTGTTATTCATTGGTATATGACAATTAATACATTTCAACTGATCGTACTGTGAATAATTCATGGTGCTAAGAAGTTCTCTTTGCTCAAAAGAGGTGAGATCTCTTTCACATTCGCGAAGATCTCTCCAGTAACTGTACTGGAAATTCAAAAGGCGATATGTGCAGTACCTGTCTATGGGTTCCCTGGCTATGGTGTTTTCGATTGTTTTGTACCGGAGCCATTTACCCTCTTTAGTTCGGGCGAAAATCGATATATGAAGCGGATTTCCCGGATTTTTTGAGAGTAATTTTTTCCAACTCTTATCATCAATGAAGAATTTCCCTTTTTTGCCTTTCACCAAAATAGGAGACCCGTTAACAGAAGATATTTCGGCAACACTGGAGATGGAGGAGTCCTGTAACAAAAACTGCAAAGGTGCAATATTTGGAGGTATAGTAATGTCGGAGTAATCTGGTTTGATCAGTGGCATCCGGTCTGCAAATGAACACTCTTGTTTGATTCTTTCCAGATCTGTTCGACATCCGCCAAAAAACACGGCACAACAAATAAGCATGCTCCAGTATCTGTTCATTTAACGGCCCCCGGTGAATATCTGAAGGTGAAATAGAAGAAATATGAGTCACCATGGGCTGGAGCAAGTTTCGCGGCAGCATAGCTATCATTTTCCAGTTGCAGGAAATCACGTGTGAAACCATAGAAACGCTTCACTGTTTTCTGGTTTACTCCAGAAAAGGAGACTTCGGAAGAAGTATTCATCGAGCTAAATGATTGACAAAGACAAAATGCTTCATCCCAGTACCGTGGCAAGACTGTGTATCCGTATGTTCCGGCAACAGAAATCAGTCTGGGAATCTCCTCAATGCGGTTGTTAAGAAGGCAAAAGCTCATCAGATAATCGTATGCCAACTTATTACCAATATTACTTTGAAGAAGGTACCTTAGTATAATATCACTGCTCATGTTGTTGTTTAGAAAGTAATCAAGGGTATCCTTATTCCTGTGCATGGAAGCGATCCGGGGTTCAGTCAGAAGATCACCGTTATTTCTGATCATACTCAGCATTTTCCGGGCTTTATCATGATAAAAAGGAATATGCGAAAGTTTATTAAGGTATACAGCAGCAGCTTCTTTGTTTCCGATGGCAATCTGTACCATAGACCGGCGATAAAGAATATCAGGGTAGGGCCCCAGGTTTTCCATGAGCTCACCAGTAATTTTCTCGGCCGTGTTTACCAGTCCCAGATCCATTGCCAGATCAAGCACTACAATCCAATTTACATAACTGCTGACATTCATACTGCTCAACATCAGAAGCGGATCGTAAGAGAAAGAGGCCTGAGGAAATGAAAACAGTTTATCACCAGATTGACCAGTACGACAGAGGGCCTGGTTTATGGCATGCACCATGAATACATGGAGCGGGCTTGATTTTTGAGGGAAATCCTTAAAAAACACTTCGGTCCTTTCATTAAGGATCTTTTCCCATTGACCAGTCATGACATGGTGAGTTGTTCTGGCAATTATCCTGGTATAACGATTTGTAATGTCTTTGTAAAGCCACAGGGTTGCCAGAGTCAAACTGCAGATGAACAGGAAGACCTTTAAATAAAGATTGATTTTTTTCGGCAAATTAATCAAACGTTTTAAGGCAATGACCATGATTACAGAAAGCGGGAAAAATCCGATTACTATCAGTGGCAATCCGGATAACATGGCAAAATCGGTCCATCTGGTTTCCATGTTTAGAGGCAGAAATCTGCTTTCCACAATATAGAGAAGCACCCCATTAACTGCTGCAGTAATGGCAGTTGTAATAATGTTGCTTTTATCCTGGAAAATCTGATGAATAACTATGAAAAGAAGGAATAGAAGCGCTCCCCATTGCATTAAATACCAGGAAAGCCAGAAAAGAACGGTCATCCACAGAGTAGATTTGCAAAGTGAAACAGGCTGTAATCGCTGGTAGAAAAGGGCAAAGGCAAGAGAGCCTGCTACGGGAAGTAGAAAATAGATATAACTCAACTCGTACCAGGCACAGGTCGTTAATACGAAAAAAGCGGGTGCAATGGCGAGAAAAGATGGGGCACAGGAACAGGTTTGCCGAATATATGAGGTGAATATCCAGCAGAAAAACAGGATAAAACCAGTAATAACCAGTGAGCCGGCAATTGGATAATGACATGCATAGATAAAAAGCGTGACAATAAACTTTGTCCAGCCACCCGGAGTAGTCGCGATTTCGATCAGATATCGAGGGGTCAGTTCAAGAATAAAATGATTCCTGAACAACAGGTCTTTATAAGAGGAGAAGTCTTGAGATTTGATTATAGTTACATATTTATGAATACTTAGACCATTGACCGAAAAAATGACAGATGGATCGATGTGGAATAAAAGAAAGATAAAACAGATGCTGAAAAACAGCAGTATAAGACCTAAACGCCAGAATGAGAGCTTTTTTTCCAGAATATTTTTAATATCTGCAGCCAATTGAATGCTTCCTTTAGCGGTTAGATTACACAAACAAGTGTAACTAAAACCAAAAAGATCGGTTATGAGTGTCTGAAAAAGAAGATTGTCTTTTTATCAGATGAAATTTTCTGTTGCAGGAGAGGTGTGTTACCTTTGATCTGCAAAAGTTGTTTTTCTGCTCATCGATCAGTTTTCTAAACCCGAAATCGTACGTATCAGGTATAAATTAAATACAGCCATGATCTAAAGTGTCAGTTGAATACAGGATGTCATCCTGTTGGGATAGTATGCTGTTTTAATTATCCTATTACCGTGTATTTTTAAGGAGTATAACAATAAGGGCATACTTGTTGCAAGCTGTGCAGATATCATTAACCTGGTTTTTATCTCAATGAGAACGGCTACCAGAAGTAGTAGGTGTTTATGGATAATAATCTGGAACTGATAAAAATGGAACGGTACCACATAAGTGAAGCTGTTGATTTCATTGGTAAAAACATGGACTCAAATGAGCAGCAATATGCCAGCCGTACCATGAATTTCCATTTCGACTGTGAAGATAATAAACTGGATGATGGCAGATCCTATTATATCTGGAAAAATGATCAGCAGATATGTGGTCTTGCTGGCCTTCATAATTATACATGGGGTCCGAAGGAAAATGTCTGGCTTGGGTGGTTTGCGGTAGGCAAGGAATTCCGCAGAAAGGGATATGGACGTCAATTAATAAAAAGAATCGAATCCATAGGTTATTCGGCCGGTTACAGAAAATTCTTTGTAGAGACCTATTCGAGTCCGCATTTCGCAGAAGCCAATTTATTCTATGTAAAAACCGGTTTTACTTTAGTAAGCAGAATTCCTTGCTACATGAATGATGGTGCTGATATGCTCATCTATTATAAGCCTGTCCAATGCACCTCTCTTAATGTTTAGCGTTCTTTACCGTTTTGACAAAAGAAGCTATCTGTTCTGTTGTTTCGGGACTCTCCAGATCTTTTTGCATTATATCTAAAGTCCCCAGCACCGGTTTGCCATACACCTCTTTTAAATCATTCAGAGCAGGATCACTGGACCGCTTTCCGGCTCTGGTCATAAAGAATGCAACCTGCTTGATCTTGTCTTTATTCTGTAACAGATAGGTTCTTGAAGCCGGTGCAATCCCTTTAAATCCCCACAATGGACCACCAATTAATACTACATTGTAACTTTCCGGGTTGTTCTTTATCGGATCGATATCTGTGGGAATTCTTTTCATACCATCTCTTCCACCATAAAGCCAGCCAATCAGACCCGATCGGTTTTTCTTGTCGATGATCTCTTCGATATCGGCTAAATCGTCTCATAGAAACCTTAAATGGAACCTGCTCCTAATGAAAAGTTCTGTCGAGGCTTTTACTTTTCGTATAATGTTTTAAACCACTTGCCCCAGATATGCTATCTGTGATATTTTTCAGTATTGTTGTACTTCATAATCAGCATATCCACCGTTGTTTATCGTCGGTTTAACAGCTTTAATCCGAGAGAATAACCTTGAAAGGATTTCTCCGTGAAATGCTTCGAAATTACCAATTGCAGTGAAAAAAAGCGAAAATCCTGCTATGTTTGGACCAGCTTTCAAAGTAGTCCGGAAGAACTGGATAATATTAAATGCTGGGTACTTAAAGGAGCTTATCTTCAGAAGAACAAATCACAGCTTCTTAAGTGCAGAAAATGCAACTATTATCTGATGATGAATCGTGATCATGGAATTGTAGCTGATACCCGCAGCGATATAGCTACCATTTGTTGCGACGGGGTCATCAATAGCGACAAAACACGCGCCCTGGAAAAAGTATGGGAAACTCTGATGAATAATGGCAAATACAATGTAATATTGGACATTTCTCAGGTGAATAATATCTATTCCTGTGGTCTGGGCTTATTGGTTAAAATGCACAAGGATGCACAGGCAAATAATGGCATGCTTATAGTAACAGGTGTACAAGGTTATGCCCTGGCTATTTTTACCAGCACCAAATTATCCAAACTGCTCTTCATGGCTGCAGACCAGAAAGCTGCTCTTCAATTGTTTGACCTTCAGAAGAAAAAACAGGAAGAGGCCGAAAAAGAGGCTGCTCAAAAAGAAATTGTGGCCGGACCTGCAGAATCTATTAAATCACCCAGAAAACGGATCCCGTGCTGGGATTTTTTTGAAAACCACAATCCAGTCTGTCAAATCAATTGTGATGAATGTCCCAAAAAGATCTCGCCTTCCAGAGATCCCTGCTGGGTTGTAGAAGGACTCATTGAAGGGGTTTCGTTTCAATACATAAATGAAAAATGCGAAAAATGCGATTATTTCCTGAAGTATGGAAAAAGAGTAACCCCCAAAGCTGATTCTAACAACGATAAAAACAGCAGTTCAGGTAAAGAAACATGATTGGAAACATTTGATGGCCCCTATTAAACCCACTTTTCTTTTGGTAATAAATTATCCTGAAAACAATGAGCTTTTTTTCTTCCTTGAGCGATTACCCTGAAAAAAAATCCTGAGGATTGAATCGTTTCATTTTTTGCAATCGCTGTACATCCTACTTATCGGTCCACAATATGCTATTCTGATGAAGCCCCATAGTGCTCAGGAGACTGGTGAAAGTTTAAACTTGAGGTAACATGTTGGTTTATTGCCTGCACGGCGAACACAGTCCGAGGTAACATGTTGCATCATTGTCTGC
>JAAYPC010000303.1 GCA_012519985.1 Fibrobacter sp. | reverse complement strand
GCCCGGTCAAAAACTTCTGCAAAACTGGAATTGCGTGACTACTATATCGAATTCTGGGATAATTCTGTAAAGGCCCGGGCATTTTATCAGTTAGTAAAACACTTGATAAATACCGGAGTTTCCATTGATGCAGTAGGGTTTCAGGGCCATTTCCGGCTTGACCGCAGTTATGACTGGTCCAAACTTACCACGGCTGTGGCAGAATACAAGAAACTTGGTCTGGAGGTATATATCACCGAGGTCGATTATGGTGATACAGATCAGATTGCGCAGCCAAAACAACCCCAGTGGTCAGCCCAGATGGACACTATCCAGAAGAAAGAATATTATGATTTTGCCAAAGCCGCAGTCGCAGGAGGAGTAGACTGGATCTGTCTCTGGGGTGTAGCTGACAATTCCAACACATACTGGAGAATGGGACAGAATGCATTGTTGTTCAATGAACAGTACCAACCAAAAGCAGCATACTATGGTTTTTATCAGGGGATCAAAGACGGATTGGCTATTGTAAAAGCAGTTGATTTCAAAACAAAAATGCGCTCATCCGAACATATTGTACCAAAGATTATCGGGACAAAGATCTATCTCGATAATATCATGTTCAGTCGTTGTAATCTCTTTGATATCTCAGGAAAACGGATTAAAATAGAAAATTCTCATAGAAACTGGATTGATATTGGACATATTACCGAGGGTGTATATTTTCTGGAGATCTTTACAAAGACATCAAAAAGAAAAGTGTTCACTATAAGCAGGTAAGTTTTCACCATGCTTTGTTATTTGGCATACATTCAGTCCCTTTTCTTTCGCCAGGGAGATGAGGAGGGTGGAGTTTTCAGGTTTTTGAGTCGAAAATCTTAGATTCTCACCTGCCCCAGAGTTAAAAATTCAATATAATGAAATTTCACCTCTGGGGATTTAAAGGAAGCACAATTCGAAAATTCCCTTTTTATAGTTTTATACCAGAATGTTAGCTTTTAAACACAAAGAACCAGCTTAAAAGTTTTGACAGTTGATCAATCCCACCCTAAAGCAAAACGGAAAAAAGAGGTTTTTCGGACTCTATGATCAAATCCTCATTACTTCGAAAGTAGCTGCAGGATTCATTATCTCAAATCTGGAATCCACCAGTCGAAGCTCCCTGCTTGCTGCATTAAAAGTCTTTTCAAATACAGTGAAGACAGAATTGGCCATCTTTCCAAGTGATTCAGATGCATTGCCTGACTGAAGATATCTGCCAAGAAAAAGAGCGGAAACAAGGTCACCTGCTCCATTAGGATCGGGTTTCATGGCTAATCGAGGTGTAGTGACAATCCAGTCTTCTCCCTTATCAGAGAGATACATTGAGATCCTGCTGTCATCATTACTATTCTGAAAGCTGGTGATAAGCACGATCTGAGGCCCCAGTTCCCTGATTCTGCGACATGCCTCGCGTGCCTGAGAGATCTCCGATATTTTCATGTCTGCAAGATATTCCGCCTCAAACTGATTTGGTGTGACAATCGATGCCCTTTTCAGCGCTTCTTTCTTTATAAAATCCGGAATCGACGGATGAACAAAGAATCCGCGGCCATAATCACCCATGACCGGATCCAGGCAGTAAAGCGCCCCCGGGCGAATCGCTCTGACCCGATCGACGGCTTCGGCAACCGCCATACCTACCTCGGTAGTTCCCATATAGCCACTCAGCACGGCATCACACAAAAGTCCCCCACGTTTTTCAATTCCCTGAAGAATATTTCTTATGTGCTGTGCAGAAAAAACATCACCAGTCCATTCCCCGTATCCGGTATGATTTGAAAATTGAACAGTGTTAATTACCACGACTTCCTGCCCGATAAGCTCGAGAGGGAAAACTGCCGATCGATTACCTACATGCCCAAAAGCCACATGAGACTGAATTGAGAGAATCATTTTGCTTAACCCTGTAATAATGCATAATATTTAATTTTTTGAATGAGCTCTGTCTTCTGGGCCACAGTTCTGTGTCCCTTCAAAATTCCATAAAACACTCCCCAGTGGTACAACTCCAATGTAAAAAATACCCCTTGGGTACAGAGTGAATCCGAATAAAAAGGAAGGAAACTTGCTTTTACTCTGCTGCAACAGTTTCCTTCCAATCCCACGATATCATTCTGCAGTTTCAGAAAAATTAATAACCCTCACCATTATCACGCCATCAATATTTTTAATGCTTTCCTCTACAGAAGGACTTATCTCCCCATCGATATCTATAATATTGTAAGCGTAATCCCCTTTGTGATGGTTGATTAAACCTAAGATATTTATCTTTTCCGAAGCAAGAATCGAAGTGTATTGACCAACCATGTTGGGAATATTTCTGTTAGCAATGACAATTCTGGTCGGAGCCCTTGATTCGAGTTCACAATCCGGGAAATTGACCGAATTTTTTATGTTGCCTTTCTCAAGAAAATTCTTGAGTTGGTTGACCGCCATTATTGCGCAATTGTCTTCTGCTTCTGGTGTAGAAGCACCCAGATGCGGAAACGCGATCACATTTTCCATTTTCAAAAGTTCCTCATCAGGAAAATCGGTAACATAAACCGAAACGATTCCCTGATCCAGCGCTTCCTTGAGATGTTCATTATTAACCAGTCCGCCACGTGCAAAATTGAGCAGACGTGCACCCTTTTTCATGATAGCCAGACGTTCACGGTTAATAAAGCCCTTGGTCTTGTCTGTAAGAGGAACATGCAGTGTGATATAATCAGATGCAGCAATCAGACTTTCCAGACTACGGGCTCTTTTTACATTACTGGACAATCCCCATGCAGCTTCGACCGAAATGAAAGGATCATATCCGCTTACCTGCATTCCTAACCCTAAGGCATCATTGGCAACCATCACCCCAATCGCACCAAGCCCTACGACTCCCAGTCTTTTACCCTTTAATTCCGGTCCTACAAAACCAGATTTTCCTTTTTCAATCAGATTAGGGACCTCATCTCCTCTGCCAACCAGAGTCTTCGCCCACATCAGCCCTGGAAAAATCTTTCTGGAAGACATCAGAAGTCCTGCAATTACCAGTTCCTTGACACCATTTGCATTTGCACCGGGAGTATTGAAAACCACTATTCCCCGCTCAGAGCACTTGTTTACCGGAATATTGTTTACACCGGCACCGGCTCTGGCAACTGCTTTAACCGATGCAGGAATTTCCATTTCCAGCATGTTGGCACTTCTGAGCAGAATAGCATCGGGATTAATTATCTCGGAAGCGACTTCATAGTCATCCCTTGGAAGCAGCTCCAGTCCGATGTTTGCTATTTTATTAAGTGTCTGTATCTTATACATTCTATACTCTCCTCTCAGACATGTTCCATTTCGAATTTTTTCATGAATTCCACCAGCGCTTTTACACCTTCCTCAGGCATCGCATTGTAAATGCTTGCCCGCATTCCTCCAACCAGCCGGTGTCCTTTAAGGTTGACAAATCCAGCGCTGTCGGCCTTTTTAATGAATTCCTTGTTAAGCTCATCACTGGCAGCCACAAACGGCACATTCATCAACGAACGGTATTGCGGTTCCACTGTTGCTTTAAACATCCTGGAATTATCCAGAAATTCATAAAGTATTGCAGCCTTGCGCTCATTGATTTTCTGCATTGAAGCCACTCCACCCTGTTCTTTGAGCCATTCCAGCACCAGTTTTAAAATGTAAATACTGTAGCATGGCGGAGTGTTAAACATGGAATCATTCTCTATATGAGTGCTGTAATTAAGCATCGTAGGAGTGTTATCTATGGGTTTACCAGCAAGATCTTCTCTTATAATGACAACAGTCAGTCCGGCAGGTCCCAGATTTTTCTGTGCACCGGCATAGATTAATCCGAACTTGCTGATATCATACTCCTCAGAGAGGATATTGGAAGACATATCTGCAACCAGAGGAAGTGCTCCTGTATCAGGAATACTACGATAACGGGTGCCAAATATGGTGTTATTTGTGGTAATGTGTACATACGCAGCTTCCGGATCGAACATACTTTTCTCGAGAGTGGGAATATACGAGAAATTTTTGTCTTCAGAAGTAGCCACAACCCTGACGGTGCCAAACCGTTTTGCTTCGGTAATGGCTTTTTTAGACCAGACTCCTGTGTTTACAATATCTACTTTTTTCTTTTGCCCCATCAGATTCATGGGTACCATGGCAAACTGCATGGATGCCCCGCCCTGAAGAAAAAGCACCTTGTAATTATCGGGGACCCGCATTGCTTCACGTAAAAGAGCCTCCGCATCCTTGATTATCTTTTCGTAGACAGCCGAGCGATGACTCATCTCCATCACCGATTGACCGGAGCCGTTGTAATCAAGCATTTCCTGGGCCGCTTTACGCAGTACTGGTTCAGGAAGCATGGATGGGCCTGCAGAAAAATTATAAACCCTTGCCATAATAGATTCTCCTTATCACGAAAAGTTGTATTTATAAAGCGGTGGAAACGCTGATGCGTGCAGAAAGTATGCGTAACTCACCATCAATATCGATTTGTTTTACAAAAACATCCTTGTCTTTTATCTTAACAGGTACAGGCGCGAAATTCACTATTCCCTTCACTCCTCCCTCAACCAGACGATCGGCTACTTCCTGGGCACTCTCCGCAGGAACGGTAATAATTGCCAGATCGATGCTGAGAGAACGGACGACTTCACTTATCCGATATGCAGGAAAAAGCTCTACAGAAGTCTTCAGAGTTTCCAGTCGATTGATACTTGAGTCGAAACCTGCCACCAGTTTGAACTCCTCCCCCAGTGGATAGTTCAGAATAGCAGAACCCATTCGGCCCAGCCCCACCACACAAACCCTTCGAACAGTATTTAATCCCAGGGAGTCTGCGATAAGACCGCGCAATTTATGGACATCATAACCGGCACCGGAGTTTCCGGCCACGCCTAAATAGCTGATATCTTTGCGGATACTGTGAGCAGGAACTCCCAGAATTTGCCCTATTTCTTTAGAAGACAGGTGGTTTTGCAGGTTCATCTGACTAAGTAGCTGGTATAGAGCACAAAGCCTGGAGATAGTTGGTGTAGGAATGCTGTTCATCGCTGCCCTTCTGTGATTTATTTCACAGCTATAATATAGTTGATTTTGCATATTTTTTCAAGACAAATCTTAAATGGGCAGAAAAAAGAGCGGTAAAGGTGTTTGATTGTGACTTTTTTCACAGCATTACCCCGGAGATATTTCTGTGTTTTAACTTGCTCAGCGCTGAGGTAATCCAATTTTTGCTTTGACTGGACAGATGCTTTATTGGATAATATTACTTAACCTGAAAGCATTTTCTTCCCATACTACTACAGGAAAGGCCAATAATGCCAAGCGATGTTGCTGAAGTCAAACGAAGATTACTGCTGCTGCTCAATGATCAGAATCTGGTAGATGATTATATCCGTCAGTATGGTCCTACTATAGATATAAAGCATATCAAAGCCATCAAAGAAAAACGGGAGCCAGACACCAGGACCGAAAATAACGATGATGATAGTGGACAGGATCCGGTTTATGAGATTAAGGTAAAATGCCCGGTTTGCTTTTATCCCAGGATCGACTGCAATGAATTACGGGCTAAAAGCCAGCAGATACTGCCCAACAAATTTCTTATTCCCACCTATAATGGAGCATGCGGTTTCAGGACGGTGGATTATAACATGATTGCGGTTACGGTATGCCCAAAATGTCTTTTTGCATCACCGGACAAGAAAGACTTCTGCCGAAGTGATCTTCATGGTCAAGCCGAAATAAAAAGTCAGATTGCTCATGGGATATTAATGGCTCTGAAGGAAAAGATCGGTGAGCGAAAGTCACTTTTAGGGTCGGTTACCGATTACCTAAACTATTTCAAACGTCCTCGTTCGGTTGAGGCCGCAATCGACAGTTACAAACTTGCCATGGCCAGAGCTAAAGTGGAAGCCTGGTACGAGCAGCCTTACTCTCTTTATAAACTTGGTGCATACACTTTAAAGATAGCCAAAATATTGAAAGATTCCGGAAGGGATAACATTGAGCAACTCAAAGAGGCGCTTGAATATTTCGAAGAAGCATTCAGGACATCCAATTGTCCTTTAGAAGATCTTGAGATGCAGGTGATCTACACTATTGTTGCCCTGAATATTAAGCTATCTGATTTCAAGAAAGCGAATTCTTTTCTGACTGTTTTTGGAAATCTTATAAATGCACGTAAAGCGGAGATGAAAGAAAATCCCAAACTTAACACAGTGACCATAGAAAAGTGGGAAGAGCGAGCCAAGTTTTTATGGGAAGAGAGGGAGAATCCGGATCTTTTCAAAGATGAGTAAGTTTTTAGGTTAAGAAAGACATAAGTCGGGAAGGGTCTTTTCTCTATCTTTTTTGGTGCTGTTTTTTGGGGAGAGTTTTGTTTCCCGGTCCTCCCCAGGGGTAATTTTTTAAAGCTGTTATCTCCGGAGAAAGAGAAGCAGACCCATTTTTAAAGTTCTTTAGCTGCTCATATACCTATCTGCCCAAATTCTACCGAATAAATTCACCTGTTTATGATGTGTTATTTATATAGGTAGAGTGAATTGCCCCTGCCTGTTTCCGGTTCTGCTTTCCAGCTCCTATCACCCCAGAGATTCATTTTTGATCAGTTAATTTGTTTTCTCTGAGGCAATTATCTGGAATGGAAATTGCGGCTCTATTTCAAAAACCATCTCATCAAAAAACTCAACAAAGGAGAATTCCATGAGCACAAAGCCAAGAATAGTCGCCCCTGGCGTTATCTATCAGGTCTACGCTAAAGGTGTTCAGGAACTGCAAATGTTCAAAAACGATGAGATCAAGACCTTCTTTCTTAAACAGCTAGCTAAAACCCTAAATAAATACGATTTCACATGTCATGCATTTTCCATCACCTTAAACCAGTACCATATGGCTCTTCAATCGAAACAGCAATCCATCTCTCTGGCCATGCAGCAATTTAATTCCATCCTTGCCAAAAAGGTTAACAAAGTCCTGGGGCGCGAGGGAACCGTTTTCTCCTCCCGCTTTACATCGGTAATAGTAGAGGACAATCGGTTAAAAGAACTAATCCGCTCTATTCATCTGGAAGCGGTACAATTGGGAGAAATGAGCCAGGACGAACTTGACCATTATAAATTCTGCAGTCATTCGGTTTTTATGGGAAACAGCACTTCAGATCTAATAAATAGCGACGTAATTCTAAAGAAGATTGGGATGGACTCCAAAGAGAAATATTACCAATATATAAGAGGTATAGATAGTAATGACAATGACATTACATTAAAACTAAAAGATATTAATCGTGCAAAGCAGGGATTTCATGATCCACATTTATATGTGATAGGAACGCCGGAGTTTGTTAAGAAAGTGATCGAGTTAGACAGTTGCAGGCGCTTACAAATTGCCCGCCATATCAGTGAAAATGTTCAAATGGAAACGATCCATGAAAAGATAGCCAAATT
>JAAYPC010000003.1 GCA_012519985.1 Fibrobacter sp. | reverse complement strand
TCAAAACTGCGATGACGAAGTTCGGAACTGCGATAACGAAGTTCCGAACAGCGATAACGAAGTTTCGAACTGCGATAGCGGAGTTCCGAACTGTGAGATATCGAAGTTTCGAACAGCGATAACGAAGTTCCGAACAACGATAACGAAGCTTCGAACAGCGATAACGGAGTTCCGAACCGTGAGGTATCGAAGTTCTGAACTGTGATAACGAAGTTCAGAACAGCGATGGCGAAGTTCCGAACCGCAATGACGGAGTTCCGAACTGCAATATCGGAGAAAAAAGCTCAGTTTTAGAGATAATTGGGGTAGCACTACTCTCGTATTGGGTCTTTCCAATTTCTTATAGCGACCAAAAATCCATCATTATACAATTGGGCTATGGTAAAAACAGCGATAATTCATGAATGGCTGGTAACTTTAGCCGGAGCTGAGAGTGTACTGCAATCGATTTATAAATTATACCCGGGTACTATTCACACTCTGTTTCATGATCCGGAACAGGTAAGGGGTACTATATATGAAACCGAGAAAATAAAGACTTCGCTTCTTCAACGGTTTCCTCTGGCCAGAAAACATCACCGGTTCTTTCTTCCACTTTTTCCCATGGCAGTGGAACAGTTTGATTTACGCGAATACAAGATCATAATCTCATCATCCTACGCAGTTGCCAAGGGCGTACTTAATGCCTCTGATCAGCTTCATATCTGTTACTGTCACTCTCCGATGCGCTATGTTTGGGATCTTACTTTCGAGTATCTTGAGGCAGCAGGACTAAGGAGTGGGATAAAGAGTTTTATCACCAGAATGATCCTTCATTATATACGGATTTGGGATGTGATCTCTGCCAACAGGGTAAATGAATTCGTGGCCAACTCCAATTACATCGCACACCGGATCTGGAAATGCTACAACCGTCAGGCAAAGGTTATTTACCCGCCGGTGGATGTAGAGCGGTTTTTTATCAGCGAAAAACGGGATAACTATTTTATTACAGTTTCCAGACTGGTCTCCTATAAGCGACTGGATGTAATAATACAGGCATTTAACGAGCTTAAACTTCCTTTGCTAATAATAGGTGAGGGCCCCAGTAAGGGGATGCTGAAAAGTATAGCCGGTCCAACAATCACGTTTTTGGGGCAACAACCGCCTCATAAAGTAGAAGAATTGCTGAGTAAGGCCAGGGCTTTTGTCTTTTCTGCAGAAGAGGATTTTGGAATTGTGAATGTGGAGGCACAAGCCTCGGGGTTGCCGGTAATAGCATTTGGCCGTGGAGGGGCGCTTGAGACGGTTGTTGAGGGGAAGACCGGATTGTTTTTTTACAAGCAGGATCCGGCTTGTCTGGTTGAGACTGTCAGGAAATTTTTAGCGATGGAAGGTAGTTTCGATCCTTACCTGATTCGCAAGAATGCAGAACGATTTCCCAGATCTCGTTTTGAGCAGGAATTCAAGGCGTTTGTGGATGAAGCCTGGGAGAGGTTTCCATACAAGTGATTGGAGTCTTGTTTCAGCTTTGGTTTCGGGAACTCAGGGGGACAGAGATAGTCCTGATTATTGAGCCGTGAAGGTCATCGATAGCCTTTTTGAATGAGGAAAGATCGGTAGAGGTGTCATAATCGGAATTGTTAAGATATTCAAGTGGATCGTCCTGAATGATTTCCACATAATCTAACATGGAGTTAAGGAAACGGTTTTCTGAGTCGCATTCGATCATCATATTTTCCAGATCTACTTTAAGGGGATCAGAGATTATACCTGCCTTTTCGATAACTTTACGGGCAAGCAGAGAAAGTTCATCATATCGCATAATGGTTCTCCTGTGACGATGTTATCATTGAGATTCTTTTAGCAATTGCAGCGCCATTTCTCCAGACATTTTATTTCGGAATGCCTTTTGCTCTTCAAATAATTGGCAGACAGAAACCAGATTTGAGGGGCAAAGCCATGTCAAAAGAGATCCCTGACCGTCCGAAGGTATCCGAACCCAAGATTTCGATTTGGCGATTTCTTTTGTGGGGAGTTATCCTGACAGTTCTTTTTTCCTATTTTTTCAGTTCAATTAATGCAGGGGGACAGGTAGAGTTAGCCTATTCAGTATTTAAAGAGCAGCTCAGAAGCGGAAATATTGCTGAGGTTTTTTTTAAGGGAACTCATATTCAGGGTAAATTTCGGGATGGATACCGGGTTAGTGGTGTTCATAGCAATGTGGTTGATTCCATCACCTATCAGAACTTTATGACTACGATGCCTCAATTGGAGGATCCCACACTGATGAGCATGTTGGAAGCGAATCAGGTGTTAATAAGAGCTGAGGACAAAGAGACATCATCCTGGTGGATGAGCATTTTATTGCTCTTATTTCCCTGGCTTCTTTTGCTGGGGTATTTTCTTTATGCCGGCAAAAAGATTTCCAGTCAGATGAAAGGGATGCCAGGGACTTCCATTTTTGGGATTGGTAAATCCAGAGCAAAGCGGTTTCGTAAAGAGATGTGTGCAACCCGATATCAGAATGTGGCCGGGCTCTCCAATGCCAAAAAGGATCTTCAGGAAATAGTAGAGTACCTTAAAGATCCGGCGCGGTTTGCCCGTTTGGGTGCAACTATTCCCAAAGGAGTATTATTGATGGGACCTCCGGGCACCGGAAAGACTCTTCTGGCCAGAGCAACTGCTGGTGAAGCGGGGGTCCCTTTTTTTAGTACCAGTGGCTCTGAATTTATAGAAATGTTTGTAGGAGTGGGTGCCTCAAGGGTCAGGGATATGTTTGAGATTGCCAAGAAAGAGTCTCCGGCTATCATCTTCATAGATGAGCTGGATTCTGTGGGCAGGGTAAGAGGTACTGGACTGGGTGGAAGTCATGATGAGCGGGAGCAGACATTAAACCAGATACTTACAGAGATGGATGGATTTGAACCTCATGAATCGGTGGTAGTTATTGCGGCTACTAATCGTCCCGATGTGCTTGATCCTGCACTTACCAGGCCAGGGCGTTTTGATCGTCAGATCACTCTTGATCTTCCACAGAAGAATGCCAGAATCGAAATCCTTAAGATTCATGCGGCAAACGTACCTACAGATGAATCGGTGCAGTTAGAAAATATAGCTGCCCGAACAGTGGGTTTCTCAGGAGCCGATTTAAGAAACCTGGTAAATGAAGCCGCGCTTCTGGCAGGCCGTAAAAATAAGAGCTTTGTGGATATTCACGATTTTGAAGAGGCTCAGGATAAGATCCTTCTTGGTGCAGAGCGTGAGGATAAACTGGAACCCAGAGAGCAGGAGGTAGTGGCTTATCATGAGGCTGGGCATGCGCTGGTAGCCAAACTGCTTCCGGAAACTGATCCTATTCAGAAAGTCACCATAATTGCCAGGGGAAGGGCTCTGGGGGCAACCGAACAGATTCCGGATATTGATCGACACAGCTTTACCAGAAAATATCTTCTGGCTCGTATTGCGGTAGCTCTGGGTGGAAGAGCCTCTGAGAAGTTGGTTTATAATGAGATGACCAATGGGGCTGCAGAAGACCTAAAGCAGATAACGAACCTGGCCCGTAAAATGGTTTGCCAATGGGGGATGAGTGAAAAGCTGGGACCTACTACTTTCAATCAGGGAGAGGAGCACCCGTTTCTGGGCAGGGAACTGTCTCAGAACAGAGATTTCAGTGAAGTGACCGCCCGAATTATCGATGAAGAGGTCCGAAGGATTATTCTCGAGCAGGAGCAGCGTGCAGTGGATCTGCTGACCTATAATCGTGACAAACTCGACACTCTGGCAACAGCTTTACTGCAATATGAAACTCTGGAAAACAGTGATATCGATCGTATCCTTGGTTATAGCAACCAGAATTATTCACAAAACCGGAGAGCTTCTTAGTAACAGATCAGAATGGTGATTCTGTCTCCTTTAAAAAAGGAAGTGAAGCATCTTTTTTGGAAAGAATGGGATCTTTGACTGGCCAGTTAACTGCTATGGTCGGATCATCCCATCTGATGCCGCTGTCAAATTGAGGAGCATACAGATTATCTACCTTATATTGCACCTCTGTTCCAGGACAGAGGGTACAGAACCCGTGCGCAAAGCCCTGAGGTATGAATAACATCAGATAGTTTTTCTCGGTCAACTCGAAGCATTTCCACATGCCATAAGTGGGTGAATTTTTTCGCAGGTCTACGGCTATATCCAGTATTGCTCCCCTGGTGACCCTGATAAGCTTACTCTGGGCAAAAGGCGGTTTCTGAAAATGCAATCCTCGGATAACACCGACCTGTTCGGACCTGGAATGGTTATCTTGTATAAATAGACAGTCGATACCCGCATCCATAAATTTTTTCTGAGAGTAGGATTCCAGAAAAAAACCACGATTATCCACAAATACATCCGGCTTGATCAATAAAAGCCCTTCGATTTCGTTTTTATAAATTTCCATTTACACTTTCCGGCTTTAATACTAAGTCTCTGAGGTATTTACCATAATTATTCTTTTGCATTGGATTTGAAAGTTCCAGCAGTTTCTCTTCTGAGATATAACCGTTTCGATAAGCAATCTCCTCCGGGCAACACACCTTCAATCCTTGACGGGATTGAATAGTTTCAACAAATACAGAGGCCTGAAGCATGGCTTCATGTGTTCCGGTATCCAGCCAGGCAATACCTCTGCCAAGAATAACTGCATTAAGTTCTCCTCGGTTCAGATATATTTTGTTAAGATCGGTGATTTCCAGTTCTCCTCTTTGGGAGGGTTTTAGCGATGAAGCATATTCAGAGACCAGAGAATCGTAGAAGTATAAGCCTGTGACAGCGTAATTGGATTTGGGCTGAACCGGTTTTTCCTCCAGGCTCAAAGCTTTGCCTGTGCTGTCAAATTCTACAACTCCATAACGGTGGGGATCGTTTACCCGATAGGCAAATACTGTTGCACCTTCGGGACGTTTGACAGCCTGTTCGAGGTTTTGCGGAAGTCCATGCCCCCAGAAAATATTATCTCCCAGAATCAATGCGACTCTGTCATTTCCTATGAATTCTTTTCCTATAATAAAGGCCTGGGCTAAGCCTTCCGGACGGGGTTGTTGGGCATAAGACAAGGAAATTCCCCATTGAGACCCGTCACCCAGAAGCTTTTGAAAACAGGAAGAATCGTCTGGTGTAGTAATGATCAGAATATCCCGGATTCCGGCAAGCATTAAAATGGATAAAGGATAATAGATCATTGGTTTGTCATAAATTGGCATCAGTTGTTTGCTGACCGCTATTGTTACCGGGTATAGTCTTGTCCCTGATCCCCCGGCAAGAATTATTCCTTTTACCATATATCTCCTTTGATTTATTAAAAATAAAATATAGTTTTTTTGTAACTGTTCAGCGTCTATCTTATTGCTTTTGATCGGTTTTATTTAGTGAAAAGAGTGATTGAGATGTCAGAAAACATTGTACATATTATAGAAGACTTTCTGCAGTACCTTAAAAAAGAGAAAAACTTCTCTGACCATACTGTGATTGCCTATAAACGGGATCTTAATCAATTTGTAAATTTTCTTCAGGAGAGGAAAATCCCCTTGTCTCTTGAAGATGCAATGAAAAAGGGTAATCTGCGCGGTTTCACATTCAAATTGAGTAATGATGGATTGAAACCCCGATCGGTAGCCAGAAAGATTGCAGCACTCAAAAGTCTCTCAAAATACTGCCTCAGGAAAAAATACATTCGAATAAATCCCACAAAGGTTATTGCCACACCTAAACTGGATAAACCGCTTCCTGTCTTTCTGACCCAGAATCAGATCAAAGAGCTGCGAGTACCTGAGAATGGCGATGAACTTGAGTACCGCAATCATGCTATACTGGAATTTTTTTATGGAAGCGGTATCCGTTTATCAGAACTTCAAGGCCTGAATATTGGTTCTGTTAATAAGAGCCAGGAGATGATAAAGGTTATAGGGAAGGGACGTAAGGAGAGGATTGTACCATTGACCACTGTGGCAATTGAGGTAATGAATCGTTACCTGAAATTGCGCAAAAAAGCCCTTTCTCCTGATTCGCCTCTTTTTACAAATAAAAAGGGTGAAAGGCTTTCGGCTCGATGTTTGGAGAGGATTGTTCAGCAGAAATTATCGCTGGTCAGCAATCAGAAGAAAAAAAGTCCACACGTGCTTCGTCACTCTTTTGCTACTCACCTTATGGATGAGGGGGCAGATATCAGGGCAGTCAAAGAGCTGCTGGGGCATGCATCACTTTCCACCACTCAGGTTTATACCCATATTTCTAAAGAGCACCTGCTCAAGATCTATAAACAGGCTCACCCAAGGGCGTGACATTAATTTGATGTGAACCTGACTTGCTCTGCTTAATACTAAATGGGCTAGTGCGCTAATTTATATTCTTCTGACTACTGGTCCGGAATCGATTGTGCTGTCCAAGAATTCAGATTAAGTTCCCTGGGAGAGATAAAATGAACCGTCTTACAACCGGATTGGGTGTGCTGCTGGCAGTTACACTTTTTCTTTTTTCAAATTCATTTTCACAGGAACAACCTCAGGCTGTTTGGGTGAAGGTTACTTATTATGACTTTCACTCCGATCGCAGTAATCCCGAGTTTGAAGCTGCCCATTACGGTGGACCCCGTACAGGGATGGTGGATTCGACACTTGATGAAGATCGCAAGCCCCGTCCTGGCAAATCTCCATATATGAATTATTACATAAAAAAATGGTTCAGACCCTTCAAAGAGGGTGACAGAACTATTCCGGTCTATTCTCCCAGAGCTCCATATAAAGGCTATACCGATCCAAATAACGAATTTGAACAGGAAGTGACCTACGAGGGAATAGACACAATATCACATGATACCTCTTTCATTAATTTCGTTATTTATGATTCCCTGAAATTTGAGCTACAGTCAGACGGAATGTATCAGTTCAGAGATGATGATTTTTTCCCTCTGGATGGGCGAGGCTTTGGTAGCGAATGGAACTATCATTGCTCCGATAGCTCTCAAATCGGAGATCATAACTATGCCTTCACCATGGAACTGAACTGGAAGTTTGTGATGAGGGAAGGCTTGGTCTTTCATTTTAATGGTGATGATGATGTCTGGGTTTTCATTAATAATAAACTCGCCCTGGATCTGGGCGGCATTCACGAAGCTACCAAAGATTCAATAATTCTGGATGAAATTGAGGGACTTCAGATTGGTAAAACCTACACGCTTGATGTGTTTTATGCAGAACGCCACTCAAGGGAATCACATCTGTGGATCACCTCCAATATTTTTGCGCCTCCATCAAACCTCTACATCTATGGAAAACCAGGTGAACCAAATACCAATGATAATCCGCCGCTTGGCTCCTCTGACACCATTACTGAAGGTGTTCCCTTTCCTCTCTATGGACATATTATCGATAGTCTTGAGCAATGGAGAAAGGAATACGACAGTTTAATCACCTGGAAAATATCATCTTCTGAAGATGCATCACTAAGTAGTACCAAAGGTTCTGCCACAGTACTTACAGCAAATAAAGCAAATACTGAGGTGATAGTAACCGCTTCTTTCACAGATCCTGAAAATGGCAGAAAATCGGAAAAAAGTATCGTCTTTTATGTACTTCCTGCTCCTGATTTCACCATAAAATTGTATAGAGAACCAGGGGATATTACCATCTTAACCCCAATAGGTTCTTCCGATTCAGTTGGCTACAAAGAGTCCTATCCGGTTTATGGCCATGTGTTTGACAAAGATGGCAACTGGGTCTTCGAGTACGACAGTCTGCTTCTGTGGGATATCTCTCCTGAGCAACATGGAAAGCTGAGTGCTGTTAAAGGAGAACATACAGTATTCACCTCGAACACTGCCAATTCACAGGTCCTTCTGACTGCAAGGCTCAAAAATCCTAACAATCCTGATGAATATCTTTCATGCAGTGTTCAATTGTTTATTGGTGCCGCCCCTCCGCCGAAGCAATATGTTGTCAAGTTATACACCGATAAAGATGATTTCGATGCTATTATTTCTGAGAATGATACTCTGGAAGTAGATATCTGTGATACCATTTATGGACGCGTTTTCGATACATCTGATTCTCATTTCATCGAATTTGATAAAAAACTTGTCTGGACTGCTGATCCTGATAACAAAGGGAAGCTTAATCCGGAAACCGGTTCTTATACCGTTTATACTGCAACGGAGTTTGATTTCTATGTAACTCTCAGGGCTACTTTCACCGATCCGGAATATCCTGACAGAAAGTTCAGGGGAAAAGTAGTTCTGCACATCAAAAAGGCTCCCGACCCATATATCATCCGGCTATATGACAAACCAGGTGATCCTTCCAAACTCACCACTCTTGGGAAAGAGGTCACTGTAACTGCAGGGAAATCTTTCACGGTTTACGGGCATATATTTGATACCAACGATGTCTGGATGTCCCATTTTGACCAGGATATCAAATGGAAACTAACCTCAGGCAGATCAGATGCCAGTTTAGATCCAGATGAGGGCAATCTTACTACTTTTAGCAGTATTAAAACCGGAAAATATACCTTGAGAGCCGATTTTGCCGATCCGGATTCTAAAAACCGGCCTCCATCACACAAGGAACTGGATATCATTGTAATACCTGACAAACCATACAGCCTGCAGATTGTTAAAGATACTCTCAAGCTGACAGATCCTCAGCCTTTTGATACAATCCATTTTGGTGAAGATGATCATTCGACTGTTATTTATGCGATTGTGCTGGATCAGTTTGGTAATTTCATTGGTTTTGCAAAAGATGCGGACTGGAAGAGTAAGGATAGCGATGTTGCCAGTGTATCTCCTTCGCATGGATTTACGACCAAGGTAACAAGTGAGAGGAAAAGTTCCAATCATCAGACTGTTATTATTGTCTCCCAGGATGGTTTGATTCCAGACACAGTTGTGGTTACCAGTGCTCCAAAGAGAATAACTGCAGTTTTGCCAAATCCATTTACCCCAGGCAGGGACAATATTCTTGACCGATTGCCTAAAAACCTGATCGATTTCTACCGTAATATATTGAAGGATATTAAGAATCCATCTGTTACATTGATTTCCATACAGACAGAAGTTCCATTAGCGCCTCTGCATTCCAAAGACACTCTTGACCCGAAAGCATCATTCGGGAGAGTAATTGTTTATGATGCTGTGGGAAATGTTATCCGACGTGATCTGAAACTTCTGAAAGCTAACCCCAATTCCATTTACAATTATGGAATAATCTGGGATGGAAGAAATGAAAACAGACGGCTGGTGGGGACAGGCAGTTATCTTTTTATGATCAACGGCAAAACAATCAAAGGATCACCATACAAACACAGCGTAAAAGCAGGTATAAAGCGTTAACTGATGTAGCTATTGCAGAGATGTTAAAACAGTAATTGTTGTGGGTGAATACAAAAAGAGGTAAGCCTGAAAGCTTACCTCTTCTGTTAAATAAAAGATTGAGTTAAAAAAAGTTTATTCGACAGAATTACTCTTCTTACATTTTTCTTTGCCTTCCATCGGACATTTTTTATGGGGAACTTTGCAATGGCTGTTTTTATCCCCTTTCATCGGGCATTTCCTGAATTCTCCGGTTTCCTTATTGACAATTTTTGAAAACTGTTCTGCACTCAGCACTGCTTTAACTTTCAGAAGATGGTCATTGTGCTGTTTTGATAATTGCTTATGAACATCTCCCAGTTCGGCAGCATAAAGATCAAGCTGTGAAGTCGAGGGGGTTTCCTTTAACAATTCATCCCTGATTTTCATGCGTATATCACGGGCAGCCTCAAAATTTTTCTTTCTGGCAGCCTTGATTTCCTGGTGCAGCTCCTTAAGCTTTACCTTCTGTTCTTCAGTCAATTCCAGCTCTGCGCAGAAATGTTCTTTTTTAGCGCAGTTTTTTTCCTCTGCTTGCGTGTGCGATATTACTGGTACAAGCAGCATAGTACATGCACAAAGTGTTTTGATCATTCCAGATTTGTTCATAAAAACTCCCTTCAAAAAAAACAGAAAAGATTATTGTTCGTCAAAAAAAGCATACATTTGAATCTGTTCCTCAAGATCTTCACCGTTGAGATACTCCTGAATAATCTGTATCTCTGCAACCAGTTCCGGCTGAGGAGAACTTGTGTTTACCCGCCATAGGCTTTGAGTAATCAGGAATGCAGAGATCAGTACCGCTGTTAGTGTTCCCGAAATGCTGAACCTTTTGATTACTGTTTTACGTCTGATCTTTTTTCTGATTATGTCAAACTGTCCCTGAGGCAAACCCGGGCAGGATGCCAATTCCTTATAGAAAAGATCTTCACTGCTCATGCGACGGCTTCCTTTCCAATAGATGTTTCAGAAAACCTGTTTCTGATTGTCTCTTTTAATCGATGCAGACGGGTTCTGAGTGTTCCTGCAGAAATTCCACAAATCTGGGATATTTCATCAAAGGACAAACCATCGATTTCTCTGGCAACAAGCAGAAAGCGGTCTTCTATGGTTAGATCCGAAAGAACTATGTGTGCTAACTGCTTGTTCTGATACAGATCTGCATGAGAGCAGGCAGTTATTTGATCTTCAAAAGGATCGTGAAATTTGGCTTTCCGGTTTTTTCTGTAGCTCATTAAAACTGAGTTGTGAGCGATTCGATAGATCCAGGTTGAAAAGGATGAATCCCCTTTAAATTTTCTCAAGGCTCCATGAACTCTGATAAAGGTATCCTGCAAAAGCTCGGTAGCCAGTTGTTGTTCACCGGTCATTCTTAAAATCAATCTCCACACAAAAGGGGCATAATGATCATAAAGAGCTCTGAAGGCTTTATCATCACCCTTAATTGCTTTTTTTAGAGTTCCAGAATCCAGATCTTCCATTTTTCCTCTGCTCCTGTTTAATTTGATTCGGTGAAAACCGAAATGTTACAGTTGGCAATCCAATTAATGTTTTTCGTAATCGATAAAAATCCTGATTGCATGTGTTTCGTTTCGGTAACATCAAAAATTAACTCCCAGGTACAAAAAGGGTTTGATAAGGTGGGGCCAGCTTGTATTTTTGAGTTTCATTTTGAGAAAAGGAAGAAATATGACTGAAAATGCTCATCCGATACTAATTGGCAGCGATCATGCTGGCTATGAAATGAAAGAATTTATAAAACAGTATCTTTCTCAAAAAAACATCCCATTTGAAGAAGCTGGTACCGCTCAATACGATGAAACTGATGATTATCCACTTGTTGCATTCAAACTGGCTCAGAAGATCTCTTCCGGAGAATTCCAGCGTGGTATACTTCTTTGCGGTACTGGAATAGGTGCATCTATAGCGGCAAATCGGGTTAAAGGAGTAAGAGCAGCACTGTGTTCGACCCCTGAAACCGCCAGAATGTCACGGTTGCACAACAATTCCAATGTGTTAGTGTTGGGAGGCAGGGTTACCAGTCGAGAAATGGTTCCACAGATTATCAATGCCTGGCTTGAGGCTTCATTTGAAGGTGGAAGACATCAGAGACGAATTGAGATGCTTGATTCTTCTGGAAACATCGCCACCCATTAATCTGAAGGAAGGTTTTTTATGGCAACCGAAACATCAGAACTGAAAACCAACGCTGAAAAAAGAGCATCATGGGATGAATATTTCATGAAAATAGCCATCCAGGCCGCTACCCGTTCCACATGTGACCGAAAGCATGTAGGTGCAGTGATCGTAAAAGATAAGACTATCCTTTCTACTGGCTACAATGGAAGTATCCGTGGGCTGCCTCATTGTGATGATATTGGTCATATAATGGAAAACGGACATTGCATCGCCACAGTGCACGCTGAGGCAAATGCAATAATTCAGGCTGCCAAAAATGGAACCGCGATTGATGGTGCGGATATTTACGTAACTGCGTCTCCTTGCTGGAATTGCTTTAAACTGATTGCCAACAGTGGAATTAAAAGAATCTGCTATCTGGAATTTTACCGGGACGAGCGAATCCTTGCTACTGCAGAGCAGGCAAATATTGTGTTGGAGCAGATTGCTTTAGTCTGATTTTCAACCCTTTTTGTTTTTGCCTTTTTCCAGAAAAACCAATATGTGTTTTTCTGGCATTTCAATTGTTGTTTCTTCTGGCATGGATCAATTAACCAGAAAACCAACTGTACTTCTGGGGACCTCGGGTTGGAGCTATAAGCACTGGAAAGGCATTTTTTATCCGCAGGACCTGCCTCAGAAAAAATGGTTTCAATATTTTAGCGGAAAATTTGATACCGTTGAAATCAATGCATCCTTTTATCGGATTCCAATACTTAAAACAGTCCAGGGATGGTATGAGCGCTCACCGGGAGATTTCAAATTTTCGGTAAAAATGAGCAGACTCGTTTCTCACAGGAAAAAGTTGAAAAACTGCTCCGATGAATTACAATGGTTTTTTTCGGTTTTTGAACCGCTCTATCCTAAAATAGCAGTGGTATTGATTCAACTTCCACCTCTTTTAAAGTTTGACCCTGCACGAATAAATGAGTTTTCCAGCCTTCTTCCCACCAGATACAGGTTTGCATTTGAATTCAGGAATCCAGGTTGGTACAGGGAAGAAACCTATGAAATACTTGCCAGGTATGGCCATATTTTCTGTATCCACG
Source organism: Fibrobacter sp. (assembly GCA_012519985.1). Taxonomy (GTDB): domain Bacteria; phylum Fibrobacterota; class Chitinivibrionia; order Chitinivibrionales; family Chitinispirillaceae; genus JAAYPC01. The sequence goes on along the minus strand of JAAYPC010000003.1, from coordinate 22,241 downwards.
ATATGGCGGGTGTAGCTACCGAAAAAATAATCACCAGCGATTCGATCTATATCCGTTTCCATGGATTTGATTCAATGTATGGAGGTGATTACCCGGAAACACATCTTAAGCAGTGGGCAGAATGGATAAAAAAACAATTTCAGGAGAACCGGTCGGTTTATGCCTATTTCAATAATGATATAGGAGGTTATGCAGTTAAAAACTGTATGAGTTTGCGTAACATGCTTTAGGGATTACCTGAAATCCGCAGCATGGTTTTACCACGGAATTCAGGCGTTAGCGCGATTTGTGTTTAAATTTGACGCGATAGCAACTGAAGGCGTCTTATGCGCTCCTGCATTGGGGGGTGAGTGCTGAAAAGACCTGCAAAACCGCCCCGGAATGGGTTCACAATAAAAAGATGAGCTGTTGAAGGATTTCCACCATGCATAGGTATCATTTCTGAGGCTCGTTGTAGTTTATTCAGAGCGCTTGCCAGTGCCATTGGATTGCGGCACATCCTGGCCCCTGTTTCATCTGCAGCATATTCCCGGGAACGGGATATCGCCAGTTGAATCAGCATCGCAGCAATTGGCGCAAGTATTGCCATGAATAATGCCCCTATTCCCCCGCCTCTGTTATCATCATCGCTTCTTAACCCGCCAAACATTGCCCCCCATTGAATCATATTTGCTATCCATGTGATAGCTCCGGCAATGGTAGCAGCTATTGTGCTGGTAAGAGTGTCGCGGTTACGCACATGAGCTAATTCGTGAGCCATAACCCCTTCAAGTTCATGCTCATCCAGGATACGTAATATTCCGGTTGTTGCTGCTACTGATGCATGAGAAGGACTCCTGCCGGTGGCAAAAGCATTGGGGGAATCACTGTTGATCAGATAAACTTTTGGCATGGGCATCTGATTTCTTTCTGCCAGACGTTCTACTATGGAATAAAGTACTGGCACATCGGTTGGACCTGCCTCTTTTGCCCTGTACATGGAAAGTACAATCTTGTCAGAGAACCAGTAGCTGCCAAAATTCATTATTGCGGCAATTATTAGTGCCATCAGTGCACCCTGGGAACCACCCAGATAATCACCCAGTAATACCAGCAGCACACTCAGAGTCGCCAGTAACAGGGTGGTTTTTATGGTATTCATATTTTCCTCTCCTTAGGATTGCAGTGCATTTAAGTTGGTAATCAGTATTTTTGTACAAGTAAATACGGTTTCAAATAAGGTATATTGTTACGTTAACCCCTTAGCGGTGTTAATGTTGCCAGAGTTTCAGAGAATAATCCAACTTTCAGGAAATAGCTGCAATTAAATTAAAATCATCTCGAATTTATTAAATTCTTTGACTATTTTTTATTAATACCTATAAACCTCTTAAGGATGCTTATGTCAAAAAGGATTGAAGAATTAAAACTGCGTTGTATTTATCCTCATTTTCAGAAATTTCTTCAAGGGCACCCGGATCTGGATGCTCATCTAAAAATATATCTGGTCGGTAATTATACTATGCCACCTTCTCTGGCTCTTCCAATCATTGCAGCCCTTACACCACCAGAGGTGGAGTTCAATCTTACCGACGATAACATACACCAGCCATTGGATTACGATGAAAAAGTTGATCTGGTGGCGATTAGTTTTTTTACCCCTCAGGCTCAGCGTGCCTACGTGATTGCTGATGAATATCGCAAGAGAAAAACGAAGGTAATTCTTGGAGGAATTCACCCCACTTCCATTCCTCAGGAGGCACTTCAACATGCTGATGCCATTTGCATTGGTGAGGTAGAACCGGTGTGGCATCAGATACTGGAGGATTGTGCGAAAGGAGAGCTCAAAAGAATTTATCAGGCAACCGAAGACTATTCGCTTTCCGATTTTCCCATACCTAAACGGGACATTTTCCTCAGAGATGTCTACAAGTGGGATGCTCACTTAGTGCTGACCACCCGAGGCTGCAGTGTTAAATGCGGAGGTTGTCCAATACCTAATAAAGAGGGTACCCACGTCAGGCTGCGCCCGGTAAACAATATCATCGAAGATATCAAGAGCATGCCTTATAAGGAGTTTTATTTTGCGGATGATACAGTGATGCTTCCGGGTAAAAAATACACCAATTTCCTTCTGAAAATAATGGAGAAAACAGAGGAACTGGATGTGAAAATCTTTCTGGCTTCAACCATGATGATGAATCATGATCCGGAATTTTACCGCAAACTCAAAAAAGGTGGCGCCTGCTCAATGTATACCATTTTTGGCTTTGACCGGATTTCCAGAAAACTTCTAAGCCCCGATTGCACTGCTGATGAATGGCAGAAAGGAATCGATCTGGTCAGGATGAATGAAGATGCAGGCATACACTTCTATGCTTCTTTCGGGATAGGCTTTGACGAGCAGGATAAAGGCGTCTTTGATCGCATACTTAAATTCAGTGAAGAGTCTGGAATCGATCTGGCAGAATTCTATATCATTACTCCTTTTCCAGGTACTCCGCTTGGGGAGCAGATGGCCAGGGAGAATAGAATTCTCCACAGAAACTACTCTGTCTGGAATCATGGTAACATTGTTTTCAAACCCAAAAATTTTACAGAACAGGAACTCATGGATGGATTTTATTATTTGTGGAAATCCTTTTACAAAAACAAGGAGCACAAAGATACACTCCGATCTTTCACCATCAATCAGACCGCTATAGCAGATAGCAAGCAAGGTAATTATGAGTCTCAGTAAATTTATCCAATCACCTGATCTGCTTAACAACATATTCGGTAAGACTACATCTGAACTCAAGTCCGCAGTACTGGAAAAAGGAAATCTCTGGTATAAGGAGAATCCTGAAGAATCCAGACTCATTGAGAATAATCTTAATTTGCTGGGTTTTCCAGTCTCTCCACAGTTGATTGAAAATATCCGGTACCATGTGATACTTCACTACTATGAAAAGCTGCTTCCACTATGCGGCGGCCCGGATTTTTACTTCAATTTTCTTCAAAATCAGATAAACTATCAGGACATCTGTGGTAAACTGAAAAACTCAATCGATGCAGGTAAAGGAGTACTACTGGCGATAGCTCATTTTGGAGCCATCGAATTTCTTGCACCTGTACTTGCCACAACAAAGCTTCCTTTGAATGTGGTATTGAGATTCTCAACAGAACAGTTCTCCAGAATCGCTCATGAACGAGCTCTGGCACTGGAAAAAAGCGGGTTCTTCGGACCAATCCGTTTTATAGAAATTGGCAGACCCGGAACATCTGCTGCCCTGGAGATGGCTGCTGCATTGCGAAAAAAAGAGATACTGGTTTCGGTATTCGATGAAAAGACCGATTATTCCAAACCAGTGACACTCTTTGGAAAAAAAGTTTATGGAGGAGCAGGTCTGGACAAGCTGATTTACTTCGCCAACACACCAATCGATTGTTTCACTGCTTTTATGATAAGGGAAGATGATGATCACTATCAGCTTCAAATTAATCCCACAGACCTATCAAAAAGCAATGTTGTGCAACAGATGTACGATCAGCTTCAGGAGATGGTAAAAAGTCACCTGGAACAATGGTACTTTGTTCATGAGGAGATCCCATTTGCAGAATAATTGCCGGGGAATAAAATTCCCTGGCAACATGTGTCATCTGTGAAATAAAAATCATTCAGTCCTCAATAATTTCTCCATCCGTTCGAATTTTTATTGTTGTATTAATTTTCCGGCCTTTTGTGAAAAATCTCTTTCAATTAAAATACTGGCGATTCGAGCAAATCGAACCTCCTTGTCTGCTGCTTGCTTTTTTCTGTTTTGTATTTGTAGATCATTCATCTCTTTTATTCATTTGGATTTTATTTATGACCAAAGTCAAACTTCTTTTGGACACCGATATCGGTTCGGATATTGATGATGCACTCACTCTTTGTTATCTGCTCTCCAATCCCGGATGTGAATTGATGGGGATCACTACTGTTACCGGTGAGTCGGAAAAGAGAGCAGAGCTGGCTCATCAGATCTGTATGGAGAGTGGACATTATCTGCCAATTTTTCCTGGTGCTTCTGAACCGCTTCAGGGTACTCAGCGTCAACCGATAGCACAACTGGCAACCGATTTAAGAACGAATCGTTTTGGCAGTTCATCTTCTCCTGATGGTGCCATCGATTTTCTTCACAAAACCATTATCGGTAATCCTGGTGAAATTACGCTTCTGAGCATCGGTCCCCTTACCAATATTGCACTTCTTTTCACCAGGTACCCTGAGACTGCCGGACTGCTGAAGCAACTGGTTCTCATGTGTGGTGTATTTCATTATGAGTTGCCAGGACTTCAGGATATGGAAAGCGAATGGAATGCATCGGTTGACCCTGCAGCTTCTTCTATCGTATATAAATCAATGGTTCCGGTGCACCGGTCAGTTGGGCTTGATGTTACTTGTCAGTTGGTGATAAGAAAGGAGATCGCAAAAAAGTGTTTTGATGTGGAATCGCTTAGTGCAATTCTACCTTTGATTGACCGGTTTACTTATCACAATTGTATAACTTTTCACGATCCACTTGCGGCTGTATCAGTTTTTGAACAGAACGTGTGCCGCTTTGTAAAAGGAATGGTGACCGTTAATGGTGTTTCTGATGATATGCCAGGAAAAACTTTCTGGAAGGCTCAAAAGCCGCATCTGCACGAAGTCGCTTCCGAAGTAGATGCGCCTCTTTTTTTCCACCATTTTTTTGAAACATTGGGATGTTCCTTTGATCTGGAGACGACGGCATTATAAGGTTTCGGGTTATTTGATCTTTTCTGTGCGTGGTCTGTAGCCTTTTCCTTTACAGTCGGGGTTTGCAATGTCGGAGAGTTTTCCCTGTCTGGGGACGGAGTAACTTGGATGACTTATCGAAGAGCAATTTCAGTATACTGCTAATGGAATGATTTATCTAACTGATGCATAAGACCTGGTTCCATCTTTCATTTAAAGATTAAGTATCAGAAGTTCCTCCGATTAATTTGATTCGGAAGTTGTCTTTGCGGTGTTTTCTGGCATTGGGACAGAGAAATCCAGATGCCTTATCGACCCACTAACGTTTAATCCAAAAAAACAGTTCCGCTTAGTGACCGAAGAGTTGGATGATTTCAGTTTCCCCGGCTTCTTCATACCATTTTGTATTTTCCCAGACCAGTCGCCAATAGAACCTTTCTTAATCAGAAGAAACCAATAATCTTATGGATAAAAAGCACCTTCCCCTCATTTTTATGGATAAGGTATCTATCCGCCTATGGGATAGAATCGTATTTAATGAAATATCCTGGAGTATTCATTCGGATCAATTCTGGGCTGTTTGCGGTAAAACCGGTTCAGGAAAAACTGTGTTAGCCAGAGCTTTATGTGGAGAATTTCCTTTCGTTTCTGGTGAAGTAGTTTATAACTTCAAGGAAAGCACTAATCCATATCTGGCAGATGAACCCCAGGCCAGGATCGGATATGTGGGATTTGATATGAACCGACAAATGAAACCGGATCAAAACCGTTTTGTACAATCCAGGTACTGGAGCAATGATGAATCTCTGAGTGTCAGAGACTATCTTAGCAGGGAGCGTGTCTATGAGATCAATCCCTTTCAGATTATTAAAAATCAGCCAGGAGAAATTTCTTCCTATAGAAAGCGACAGAAGGAGTTATTGCAACTGTTTCAGATTGAAGATCTGATGGACAGAGAAATTGACATGCTTTCAAACGGTGAATGCAGGAAAGTGGCTATGGTACATCAACTTCTTAAAGATCCGGTGTTGTTGATTTTAGATAATCCGTTTCAGGGACTTGATTTACGTTACAGAGATCTCCTTAGCAACAGCATAATACCTTCACTGATCAGCCAGGGAATAACCTGCATGCTTATTACCGCTGATAAAACCGAAGTTCCCCAAAATGTAACTCATCTTCTGGAAATTGATTCTTTTAAATCAATCTTCTGTGGTCCTTTTGAACACACCAGTGCAAAGGTAAAAATGAATGCACTTCCGCCAAGCTCATCTAAGAAAAGAAACACTGCTGAATCAATCGCTTCTCTTTTTAGTGAACGGTCTGAAGATCATCGCGATGTTTTGGTGCGTATGTCACATGTGAATGTTAAATCCGGAAGGAAGTTTATTCTGAAAGATGTCAACTGGACTATTAGAAAAGGGGAGCACTGGGCTGTGACTGGACCCAATGGATCCGGAAAAACGACTCTGTTGAGTCTGATTCTGGGTGATCATCCACAAATGTACGCAAATGATATCGAGGTATTCGGGGTACATTGGGGACAGGGTTCAAATATCTGGAGCATCAAAAAAAGGATCGGATGGATGGCTCCGGAGCTTCAGGTGTGTTATCCGCTGGAAACATGCGGCCAGAATGTAGTGCTTTCCGGATATTACGATTCGATCGGGTTATTCTGTAAACCTTCAAAGCAGAAAAGATGCAAAGTGGAAGATCTCTTTGATGCTTTCGGGATTTCAGAGCTTAAAGAAGTTTCGCTTGGTTCGATGTCGGAAGGAAATCAGAGACTGCTGCTTCTTTTACGGGCGATTGTAAAGGGGCCCGAACTGCTCATCCTGGATGAACCATGCCAGGGGTTGCCACCGGATTCACGACAACAGGTGATTTCTATTGTTGATACACTGGCTTACCAGTGCAGTACTGCCATCGTCTTTGTGACTCATCAGCCTGACGAACTTCCTTCATGCATCAACAGAAAATTGACCCTTGGTTGATACGGGATTTAGGTTGCTGGTATTTTGATAATCGATATTTGTTATCGTATCTGATCGCCGATTGCCGATCCTAACTTGGTTTACATCAGGTGTCTAAGTGCCCATACCAGTCTGGGAAATCTTCCCAGGCTTGCCCTGAATATTTTGGACATGGTGAGCTCTTCACGTGGTATCGATGAAAGCAGTCGTGTACCGTTGTTGTAATCTTCATCAGGAACAACCAGAAGGGAATTCTTAACTCTGGCTAATTTGAAATGGCGGTTTCCCCTTCTTTTGAACCATTCATTCTGATATTCATTGCAGATAGTAAGAAGTTGTTTGTTGGTTTCTTTACCCACCATCTTTAATGCAGCATCACCGGCCAGACCACCACACAGGAGTGCTTCTGAGATTCCCGCTCTGGATATGGGATTTACTGTGTTTGCAGCATCACCTGTTTTTATGAACCCTGGAATTGCAATCGGTACTTTTTTAAAGCCGCAGGGGATAGAACCTGCAAAGCGTTGGATAATTTTAACGGATGGAAAGTGTCTGGAAAGAAAATTATCTAAAAGAACTCTGAGGTTTGCGTGAGTGACAGAGTGTCTTCCCAGGACTATACCAATATTTGCAGCGTTTTCGCCCCTGGGGAAAACCCAGGCATATCCACCGGGAGCGAGCTCTTTACCGGCGTAGATATGGATATGATCCTGCTCGATATCGATATTTTCCACCCAGGCAAAGTAGGAAGGCTCCAGGTCGCCTGGTTTGCTGTTGATCTTTTCTTCTTTTCCAAAACAGCAGAGTGGTCCTGAAGCATCGATAATGACCCGGGCTTTACACTTCCGGCCATTTTCGAAAACGACAGTTCTTAGGCCTTTGTCAGGTGGCTGGATCTGTAACACTTTAAAGTTGAAAAGGCATTGTATTCCGGATGATTCCAGTTGAGAAGCCATCTCTTTTTGCATCAGAGCACGGTTTATGATGTAGCCACCATTTTTATCTTTATAGGAGATAACAGAGCCATCGGGTGCATGGAAACGGGCATACTTTATTTCCTGACGGATCCAGGATTTTCTGACTTTGACGGATCCTTCAAAGCCAAGCTTTCCTACGCCTTCGGCGCATGCAATGGGATGATCCCAGGGGGTGATTTTATCTACCAGCAGAACATTTTTATCAAATCCTGCATTAATTATGTGCATTCCGGCATTTAGCCCGGCAGGACCGGCCCCGATGATTACTATATCGTAGAACTCTCTTAATTCATGCACAAAAAAAACTGCCTTGAGAAATTTGATCAGATGAGCATGTAATATATAAAAAAGGATATCTGTATCCAATTACCAAATTCGCCGTTTTAGGGCAGGGAGATAAGGAGGCTGTTACCAGGATTTGTGGCTGAAATTATATTAGGCAAATCTAAAACAGGAAACTGGAATCCAAATTTCCGAAATCATAAATTCTTATAAATCCTAATTCTGAAATTCCGGTTCCCAAAATCTAAAATCTTAAATCTGAAATTTCAAATCCTCTTTTGCGCCCTTAGCTCAATGGATAGAGCATCTGGCTTCGGACCAGAGGGCTGGGGGTTCGACTCCCTCAGGGCGTACTTTTAAAAGCCTCTGAAATTGCCGAAATTTGCATAAAAAAGGCATTTTCAGGGGCTTTTTGTTTTCTACATTAACTTTGTTATTATCCATTACCTTTATTTCCATCTATTTGTGAGGGACTGCGAAGGCCCTTCTGTAAATTTTGCTTCAAACTTAAACAGGATATCATTAGTGGAATTTCAGCATAATGGAATTTTTTCTCTGTGATGTGGGGAAGTCGTAGACATAGAGCAAATTCAAATAAAAACAGTTCCAGGGATACTTCTCAAATCATTGAATCAATTCTCTGGAATGCCAAAAAGCAGTAATGATGGTTTAAAACCTACTTTATGATAGTATTTCTGAAGGTTAAGCAGAGGCGGCGATTAGGGCAGATTCAAAAATGTATAGTTTTTTTACCGGGCAGTCTTTCTCCTCTGGTAACTAAAGATGGATAAACACTATATATGATATCTTGTGAAGAATCATTATATTTTAAGATCACGCTATAATCAGGTATTTATTAGAAAACTCTTATGATTCTAAAAATTACCCAATAAATGTCTTTCTAAATAATCTTTAAAAACGTAACCCTCTGTTTTGTACCATAATGGAAAAATTACTTGTACTATTTCTGTTAGCTGGGTTTCTTTTTGCTGAATCAATATCGGTTAAAAATCATATAAAGTTAAATAAAAACCTACTTTTTCAACAATATATAATACTGCCCATCGCTTATTTTGGAATTGAAACGAGAAAAAAATACAAGATTGAAATTATGATAATGTTAAAAACATTACAGTCATCGGCACTTCGATATTCACCACTTATGGGTACTTCAAACCTGCCACTTGCATAATAAGTGTCGATCCTCCTTCCCTTTTTAGATTTTTCTATTATCATAGAATTTAAAGACGATTTAATATTTCTCATTTTCTACTATACTTGCAGAATGGGACTTAAATCCGATATAAACGGGCTTTTAAGGTACTAAATTTCTATACTATTAATGCCAATATCCCTTTTGTCATTATTTCCCTTGAACACTGAATTTGATTGATACTATAATGAAATAACTTGAAACAAATTACCAGTAAAACTATATAAACAAACCATGAACAAAAGGATCTCTGATGAAGCGTTCTCGTATCTTGTTTGCAGCGTTGATAATTTCCACTATCTTTTACTCCTGCGATAGCTCCTGCCGGTCCAACAGGGGACAGCGGTAACAATGGTGACAGTGGGGACAATAACCACAGTCAAGGAGAACTGTCTATCGCATTATCAATTAACAGGAACCGTAACTGGTTGTCGGATGGAGATAAAAAACATGTGTTATATATGCAGATATCAAACGCAATGGCGAACCCGTCACAGATGCCAAAGTGCTGGTTAATGAAACCGAGCTTCCTTTTGAGGGTGTGTCTTTAAAACAGTACAAGAAAGAGTTTAGTCATGCGATTTTTACACCAAACAATAAGATAAAATGTTCAATAACTATTGACGGTAAAACTGCAGAAGAAGAGGTGGTGTTACCCGGAAATATAAGTATTTCAAGCCCCACATTTGTAATGTGGAATCATGAAGGTAATAACGATTATATCTACGTTCAGGAGGTAGGTTCCGATACAACCTATATGAGTTTAGATAGTAGTGATGATATCAATTCTGTGTTTCACGTTCCTGTGGAAGCATACCCCAAAACCGGCACACAATATATTCTGAATGTGATAGTTAGTAACGCTGTTAATAATGCCTTTTCTTCATTATCGCCAGAGTCAGCAATTATAACTGCAACTGATAGGTTTAACATACTTGTAACCACAAATGAGTGATATAGCTGAAAAATATCCCGGAGACTATGGAATAATTTATCCAATTACTTTTGTGATAAATAATCCCTCTTCTCCGGGGTACCTCCATTAATAAATCCCGAAATGTCCAATTAAACCTGGATTCGAAATACTTCAAATTAAAATGAGGCTGCATTTGTAATTTCGCCATCTTTAGTAGGTGAATCATATCTTTTTGGAAATCGGAGTACAGAAGAGAAAAGGGATCTCTCATCACAGGCAGCCATTCCAGCAAGTGCTTATCTTGAAACAGATGTAGAATATCTTCTGACGACTGTTGTTCCTAACAGTGTTTCTGATATGTTTTCTTTGTCGTCATCCGAGCGTAAAAATCGCAAAGTGAACAAATTGATGTAGCTGAGAATCAATGGCAGATGGTGCCGGAGGAAATTTATCAACTTATCTTCCTTGTAAACTTTCCTCCATCTCTGGATATTACTCCTGTCTTCCTGCAAATGCAGAAGCTTCCAGCCAGGTATCTTTTATAATTATCCAGATTATCCGATTTGCGATAATTCTTTATGCTTTTTCTGTGACAGGAAGGCTTGCATCGATTAATAGAAACAGGTCAATCTTTATTTAGGATTATGTATTTTAGACTTTAATGCAGTTTTAAGTACCACAATTACTTCATCCTCAAGGAGCAGAAAAGTATGAGTAAATTATCAATATTGTGTCTGGGTTGTCTTCTTTTCGGCTGTTCCCAGTATTACACGCTAAAATCTTCTCAGGAAGTGTTTGAAAAAACCTCTTTTGAAAAAATAGATATAAGCAAGGTTAAGGATGGAACCTATGCAGGTTATTATGACATGTTGTTAGTTAATGCTATGGTAAAGGCTACCGTAAAGGACGGAAAACTTACCGAACTTGTTCTTCTTGAGCACCGTTTTAACCGTAATTATGATGGATCAGCAGTTGTCCAGCAGATATTGCAGAAGCAGTCATTGGAAGTAGATGGCGTAACTGGAGCAACGTACAGTTCTAAATCGATAATTAAGGCTACCGAACGGGCGCTAAAGATCGGTCTCGAATGAATTATAAGAAGTGAAATCTGCCAAAAAGATTGTTCTCAAGGACTTGCGGCTTCAACTTATTGTCACATTGCGTATGCTTGCAGGTACAGATACTCATATTCCCGGAATTTTTTGCATACAGGGGCTAACAGCTTGTAGTTGCCACCTGGCAAAAAATCCAGAAATGTGATGCAAACTCAGAAAATCCCTCTTCTATATATAGTATAGACCTGTAGTTTTCAATTAATAGGGCAAAGAAACGGTCTCACTGCTTCTAGGTGGCATTTCAAGGACAATCATTCCTTCGATTATCCCATATCTTTTATAACCTGAAGGAAAACAGTTGTATCCGGAGGCGTTTTGCGGCAGATTTTTCATTTTTCCAGTCAGCATTCCTTCACTTATCTTCTCCACTCTGATATAGTCGTTATGGCGCCAACGGGTCTCCGGGTCGTGTATAATAAGTACTTCTGAGTCTTGTTTTTTACCATCATGACCATAGCCCACAAAAGTAACCCAGTGACCGCCGGTTCTTTTATACTCTTTCTTCTTTTCATTGTAATCATACCAGCCAATATTCAACCAGACCGCATTATTTTTTGAAAGTGCTTCTTTAGCAAGAGAAAGCTCCGGAATGGTGGAGCCAGCTCTGAACTGCTCTGGTACCGGTCGCCATCCGTAGAATCGGATTTTTGCATCTCTGTAAGCTCTTTCATTCAAAAATTTACGTACTCCGGTACAGATCATATCCGGGCTCGAACCGCCAGAACCAGTGTTTATATATTTTTCGGATCCTAAAAGTTTGATAAGTTTGTGCTGATCCTTTTTACTGTTTTCAGTGATATCCATTATCCGTGAATATCCATTTTGGGCAAACCAGTAAAGAGAGTTGGAGACTGCTACCGGGCCGCAGTATACAGCTCCGGCTCTGGGAAAACCACCAAAGGCTCTGTCCCGCTGATAGTAATCAGGAATTTGGTCGATTTTTTCGACCGAGACTGTTGGTGCTGCACAGATGGCCAGACAGCAGGTAAGTATGAAAAGTTTTGTCTTAAACATTAGGCCGCCCTCCAGAAAAAAATAAACGGAAATGAAGCATTACGGAGAGCTTTTATGAAAATTGAATAAGATTTACTTCGAATCGAGGGCAATTATAGGATTATTGTATGGTCTTAAAGATGCGTTTCCGGTGGGATTTGCTGCTGAAGCCACTGAAGATAATCGGGGTTTCCTCCAATCAGTGGAAGCGCTATGATACAGGGGCAACTGTAGGTATGAAGTTGTTTGACTCTGGAGGTTAATTGGGGTAAGAGATGCTGTGCGGTCTTGGCTATTAAAATGGCTTCACAGTCCTGCTGAAGGCTGTTATCCCAATAATAGATAGATTTCATTCCATCTATGATATTCACACAACCGGCCAGTTTCTCTTCTACCAGCTTCTTTCCGATCTCTTCTGCCTGCGATTTGTCTTTTGTGGTTATGTATACCAGAATAAGTTGCATGTGGTTGCACTTTCATTAATCAGATGGCAGTAATTTTTTCTCCTGATCGCTAATGATCGAGCCCAGTGCTTTCATAGGGACTGGTTTCTCAAAAAAGATGGCATCTAGCTTCTGAAGCCGCTCTTCGGCAATTTCTGAGACAAAGCCGGAGATAAGGATTTTTTTAACACTGGGATCAAGGTTCTCCATCAGTTGAAGACCATTGCATTTTGGCATTTTATAATCGGTAATGAGCACGTCAATTTTGTTATTAGAAAGGTATGTCCTGGCTTCGATAGAATCATTGAATGTGTGAATGTTACTGTGCTTTGAAGAACACTGAAGATATGTTTTCAGTAGTTCAGTGATTTGAACTTCATCATCGACTATTACTACTTCCAATCTTTTCCTCATCTGATGAAACCTTTTTATTTAATGTCTGTCTATTATACAGGATAATGGAATTAAGGTCAAACACATTATTCCAGCTTTATACTGAAACTATCTGATACTATTTTTGTGTAATTTTACAGTTGCCCCGTTTAAAAATATATCTTTGAGCTTTTTAATACGTAATATCTAAATGAACAAAATAAAAAAGATAAATAATTTTTGTTGTATGAAGCGTCCTTCAATTCGTTATACAGAAGGATTACCGATTCTGGAGCGCAAAGAGGAGATTCTTTCCACAATTTTACAGAATCAAGTATTGATTGTTGCAGGGGAGACTGGTTCCGGTAAAACGACTCAACTTCCGGTAATCTGCCTTGAAGCCGGAAGGGGAAAAAATGGGAAAATAGGATGCACACAGCCAAGAAGAATTGCCGCGATTTCTATTGCAAGACGGGTGGCAGAGGAGCTGCATTGTAACATTGGAGAACATGTAGGTTACAAGATTCGTTTTTCTGATTATGATTCGCCTCAGACCTGTATCAAATATATGACCGATGGAATTCTTCTGACAGAAATTGAGAGAGATCCATCTCTTTCCTTATACGATACATTGATTATCGATGAGGCACATGAACGAAGTCTGAACATAGATTTTATCCTGGGGCATCTTAAAAACATTCTTCCTAAGCGACCCGACCTTAAGATTATCATCTCTTCAGCAACCATTGATACCGGATTATTTTCAAAGGCATTCGGAAATGCGCCGGTAGTTGAAGTTTCAGGAAGGCTTTTTCCGGTTGAATTATTGTATCTCAATGAAGAGGATGAGGATTGCATAGAAGAGACATATATCGATTCGGCTGTTAAAGCTGCTCAGGATCTGCTTGATCTTTATAGCAGTGGCGATATGCTTATTTTTATGCCCACCGAAAGAGATATCCGGGAGACGGTCGAAAGACTCAGAGGAATGAAACGGCCTGAACTGCTTGTTTTACCTCTGTTTTCCCGTCTGGGAAAATCAGAGCAGGAAGCCATATTTAATGATTTTGGCAAAAGAAAAATCGTAGTATCTACCAATATTGCAGAAACTTCCATAACCGTTCCAAATATAAGGTTTGTTATAGATACCGGATTAGCCAGAATTTCCAGATATGCTCCACGGCTTCGTACAAACCGGTTGCCTATTGAACCGATCTCAAAAGCAGCGGCAAACCAGAGAATGGGCCGATGTGGAAGGGTGATGGATGGGGTTTGTATAAGACTTTTCTCTGCGAAAAAGTACGAAAGCCGTGAGGATTTCACTCTTCCTGAGATCAAGAGGGCAAACCTGGCAGGGGTTATTCTTTCGATGATAGCTCATAATCTGGGTAATATAGAGGAGTTTCCTTTTTTGGAACCTCCTTCGCGTTCATCTATTTCAGAGGGCTATCAGCTATTACGGGAGCTTGGGGCTATCGATTCTGAGAATCGGTTGACTGCGTTGGGCAGGAAAATGGCTCATTTACCCATCGATCCCCATATTGCCAGAATGGTGCTTGCAGCAAAAGAGGAAAATGCCCTAAGAGAGGTGCTTATTATAGCAGCAGCACTTTCGATTGTTGATCCCAGAGAGCGCCCCTTTGAGAAGAGAACCGAAGCAGATGCTATGCATCGCAAATTTATAGTTCCGGGATCGGATTTTCTTAGTTATGTAAAGCTGTGGGATGCATTCAGGCAGGAATGGGAATCTCTTAAGACTCAAAACAAAATAAGGAAATTCTGCAAGGAAAACTTTCTATCCTATACCCGCATGCAGGAATGGCATGATGTTCATCAGATGCTTCTGGAAAAAGTTACTGCAATGAAGGGCTTTACACTCAATGAGCAGCCGGCAGCTTCTGATGCCGTCCACCGGTCGTTACTTACCGGTCTGTTGTCCAATTGTGCAATGAAAACTGAGACAGGCCAATATCGGGCTTCACGGGGCAGGGATGTTGTAATATTTCCAGGTTCTGCACTTCGCGACCATAAACCACAATGGATCTTTTGTCATGAGATAGTGGAAACTTCACAGTTGTTTGCCCGTACTGTTGCGCCTGTTAATCCTTCATGGTTGGAACAATTGGGAGGGCATCTGTGCACCAGAAGTTATTCGGAACCTTATTTTGACAAGGAAACAGGAGTGGTAAGAGCCGCAGAGCGAGTACATCTGTTTGGAATGCAGATCGCAGAGCATACGGCTGTCAGCTATGGAAAAATTAATCCGCAAAAAGCCTGCGCTGTTTTTATTCGGCAAGGTCTGGTTGAGGAACAGCTTAATTCCTTTTATCATTTTTATAATCATAATAAGATGGTTCGACGGGAAGTTGAAATGCTTGAGGAGAAACTTCGTTCCAGATCATTTTTTGCGGGTGAATTGGCTATTGAGAATTTTTACAGTGAAAGACTTACAGACGTATCTTCTGTACATGATCTCAACCGCATTATCCGCCAGAAGGGTGGAGATGATTTTCTTTTTATGAAAAAAGAGGACATACTGGTAAACGAAATTCCGCAACATCTGTCCAGTTTGCCGGACAAGGTTTCTATTGGTGATAAAAAATTCGAGCTCAAGTACCGTTTTGCACCAGGTAATGAAAGTGATGGAATAACCCTGAAAGTTCCTGTCAATGATGCAGCATATATACCGGAAAGCTCGTTAGAATATCTGGTTCCGGCATTATGGCCAGAAAAAATCCTTGAGCATCTGCGCAGTCTTCCCAAGGAAATCAGGAAAAAATTGATGCCGCTAAATGAAAAGGCATCAGAACTCTCTCAGGTTCTGACTCGTTCCGCAGAAGCCTTTGAAATTAATCTGTCAAAGACTATAAAGGCACTCTATGATATTGATGTGGAACCGGGTCTGTTGACTTCTTCCAAACTGCCGGATCATCTTTCTTTGCGAGTTGAAGTGCAGGAGGACAATGGAAATGTGCTGGTGTGCGGGCGTGGCGGAGCAGTGTTGCGGGATATTTCCAGAAATCTTACCCGAAAAGATGAACCATGGGAAGAGGCGTTCAGAAAACATGAAAAAAGAGGTCTTACCGATTGGTCAATCGGATCGATGCCTGAATATGTGGAGGTAACAACAGGGAAAAACAGTATACCTCTGCTAGGGTATCCGGCACTAAAAAAGAATGATAATTCAGTAGATTATGTGCTTTGCAGATCTGCTGATGATGCCAGGATAATGCATCGGGATGGTGTAAAAAAACTGATGGAAATTATGCTGGTCAAGGAGTTTGCCTGGATTGAACGGGAGCTGAAATTCTCTCAGAATCTTAAATTATTGTGCGTTCCTTTTGGTGGTGCAGATCTTCTCAGGAAATCATTATTAAAATCAATACATGAATATATGCTCGATTACGGAGCAATTGCACCACGCAGCAGAGAACAGTTCGATAGCATTATTGAAAATGCACGTGTAAAATCAAAAGGAATAGGTTATAAAGCAATGGAATTACTTGAAAAGATTATCCTGTTTTATAACCAGAATTCGGCATTGATAAAAAAGGAGAAACTGGGGAATCATCAGGCTTTGAAAAAGGAGTTACATGCAGATCTGAGCTCCTATATAAATGAACTGTTATCAGGTGTAAAATTTGAACGGTTCTGCCAGTTCCCCAGATACATGAAAGCATTTGGTTTCAGGATACAGAGGGCTTTTCTTGAGCCTGTAAAATATGGTCAAAAACGCTCGGAGCTCGTGCTTTTCTACACTAAACTGAATGAAATGGAAAACGCAGGCCTGGCTGCTGAAGTATGGCATGAAATAGAGGAATACAGGGAAATGGTGGAAGAGTATGCTATCTCACTTTTTGCGCAGCAGGAAGTTAAAACACTTTTCCCGGTCTCTGTGAAACGGCTGGAGAAAAAAGTTTCGCTGATTCAGCAGTATTTGAAAAAATGCTGAACTTCGGTGGCCTCTAAATCCGCCCCCCTAACACATTGCCCCCTAAATCCCCCGAAGGGGGACTTTAGGATCGCATAATGTAACTGTGAACTTGACCATAGGGTTTTATAAAATGTTGCTTTGGACGCTCTTAAGTCCCCCATCGGGGGATTTAGGGGGCGGAGATTTAGGGAGTATCGGTTAGATTTTGTTAACAATCGGAATTAAGCCTTACGGCTATGGGGTTATGGGGCAATGAATGACAGGAATTTTTGAGCCCGCTTTTCCCAACTGAATTGATCTGCCAATTTGAGTGACACTTTACAACATCTCTTATACTGCTTAAAGGAACTGAACAGGGTCTGGATTTTTAAAGCCAGATCATCAGCATTTCCGGGTTGAAAAAGGAACTCATCAAAGTGCTTATCAGCTATCTCTTTTACCGCACCGACTTCTGAGGCCAGAACAGGGAGGCCAAATGAAAAGAAATCAAAAAGTTTAGTGGGTGAAATCTGAATATTGGAATCGAAAGAATCTTTGTAGGCTACAAGACCTGCACCTGCCACTTTCTTCACAGTGTTGCACATCTGGTGGTAACCTAACCATGGAAGAAGTTCTACAAGGGAGATAATTTCAAAGGAGTTTGCAAGCTGAATTAGTGCGTTTCTTTGAGAAGGTGTGAGACCGATCCAGGTCAGCTTTACTCCATATTGTTTACAAATTGAAATTGCCTTAAAAACTGTTTTAGCATCGATATTATCATTATATCTTCCAATATAGCAGAGCCGTCTTCTGGGAAAACCTGATTCTGGGTTAATTATGAAGTCTTCGGATTTAACAGAAACCCCTAATGGCAAAGTGCAAACCGGTGTGTCCGGAAAGTCTTTTTTAAATAGGTTTTTCATTGCTTCGGTTAAACTGCATATACCGTCAAGTCTTTTTAAAAACAGTTTTTCTGCGATATCGTATCTCGAGAAGCTGATTGTACGTTTAGCTGTATCTGGATTTCCATGATAACCGTGAGCTTCAAAAAATGCTCTGGCTCTGGTAAACAACTTAATGATATAAAGGTAGGGAAGAAAAGTGCTGTTGCGAGTGTATATGATATCTGTGGGCTCGGCTTTAAAAAGCAGGTAAATAGCAGCTTTCAGATAAAATAGTGTTGATGAGCGTAGAAGAGGTTTTTTTCTGAAGATACACATGGAGAAGAAAGGTGTGGGGAGGAGGCCGAATCGGTTTTTCAGTACATGATTTGTATCGCACTGTTCAGAGCATTGGGTTACGAATGTGATATTTATCTTCTGGCATGAAATCGCATGTGTGAAAATGGTTGATACTGTGGACATCGGGCCGCTGCTCAACCAGTCGAACTTGCTGACAAAGAAAATCCTCATCAATCACCTGCAAATGACTTGATCTTTATCTGTTCGTTAAGACCTGAGGTAAAAAACTATGCTCTGGTCTTCTCCTTTCCATAATGCTGTCTTTGCTGATGCAGTAAACAACCAGTTACAAAAGAGTTACGATGTAAGCGTTGCTTTATCAGCCTAAAAATTTCAGGTATTCAGAAAGAGTATTTTCGCAAGCCCGGCAGGTGTCGGCACAGACACGACAATGTTCATGACGATGAGCATGCTCGTTGCACTGGATGCTTGTATATTGTACCTGCTCAATACAGGCTGTGATCAGGCTTTGCAGTGTTCTTGGAGTCTGATAATTGATACGGCTAAGTATGCTTGCAGTGGCAAAGCATAAATCGCTGCTATCATTAGTAGCGCGGATAACACTTCTGAAGCGTTCCACCTCCTTTTCCCCTAAACAGGCATCCGAACATGCTGTACAGACTTGAAGACAATTGAGGCAGGCTTCTATTGCATCGGTAAGTGTTGTTTTGTTCGGTTCTGAAATGCTCTGTGGATGACGGTTGAACATTTCTCTGATAAAATAGCTCATGGCATTCTCCTGCATTTTGTTACGGGATTATCAATTAGTATTTGTTTAGCTAAAAAATGCAAAAAAAATGCCACTGTACCTTTAGTGGCTTATACCTGCGCGGATAATTCTCAAAAATGCTTTGCGACAATAAAGACTGTTAGAGTCATTTCGACCAGTCATCGTTATTGAAAAATAAAGACTGTTTTAAGTCATTTCGACGAGTCATCGAGGAGAAATCTACTCATAGTAATTCCCAATACATTTGTTTATCCCAAAGAAAGTATCTATCGGAAAAGAATCTTAAAATTATACCTAATCAAATAAGTCCCAAAGAATAAGGTGCTTTTTTATTTCCGATTCTTTGTTTAAATATTTTTTCCGATTAGATATCGTTTTGCTATTAATTCTTATTTTTTCTGATTAGTTATTGTTTTTGTTATTGTTATCTCTTTTTTTAGCGATACTTGGCAGGTTAAAAAAATCAGAGGGGAGTTTTTCCCCTCTGGCTTAACAATTGGTAGGCTGCTCTTTGGTTGTTGTTTACTTTTTCTGTTCGGCAGGATTCACTGGATTAACTGAATAAAAGGTAGTAGATACTTCGATAGGAACCGTCTCAAGTTCCAGACCCGACAAAACCTTCTCTATCTCTTCTGCGATGGGAGATGATGGAGAGGATTGTTTAAGCAGCTCTGATTGAGTCCGTATTTTTACAAACCGTTCCCGCATCTCTGATGAAAGCTGATTACAGGCATTAGAAAGCTCTGCCATCTCTTCCTTTTCACGGAATCGCAGAAGTGCAGACATCTTTCCCATTCGCAGCAGTGATGCCCATTGCTCAAGCTTGTAAACCGGAACAGCATATTTGCGCGAAGCGTACAGCCCTACACCCACCGAAACCAGAATACTGACTATAGAGCTGATCAGAAGAGTAGGAAGAATCAGATAAACAATGTGTTCGCGGCTAAGCTCCTGGCTTATCTTATCCAACTGATAGACGATCACTGTCTTGTACTTAAGGTAGTACACCAGAATCAGTGTTCCCGAAGAAAGAATGGTGGAAACAAGAGATGCAAGCACAATCTTGAGTATGAGTCGCAACTGAAGTGATTTCTTTATGAAAAAATTGCCAATAGGTTTCCTGTTGATCTGTTGAGACATGATTCCTCCAGGTATGATAAGTGCCAGTTTGGATTTTTACCTGATTCGGGCGAGTCACGTTATAAGAATCGTCCGATTTAGGTTTAGTCTGAATAAAATTTCTCTATAGAAGTATAACATTGCTGCAACCAATTTGGAATGCTTTTCTTTGATTAATATGAATTTAGAGGCTTTTGCCATAGAATGGAACTGATGGTTCTAAACCGGAGCTGCCCTTTGAGCACAACAGTTGCTTCTCTTTTTCTGGTGCTACCTCTTTTTTTAAGAAAATTAACGTGGGTTGTGTATCTGAAAGTCTTCTGCCCGATATGAATGAAATAGCCGAACCTGTATTAGAGTCTCTTCTTAAAGGGTTAAACCAGGATCAGAAAATGGCAGTCACCGCTTCTTTAGACTCCCATATTCTGGTTCTGGCTGGTGCCGGTTGTGGTAAAACTACTGTACTTACAAAACGGATCGCATTCTGCATGTCTTCAGGTATAAATTCTGCACGAATCTGTGCGCTTACCTTTACTCGGAAGGCAGCAGATGAGATGAAATCCAGGGTAGCGAATCTTGATGGGATTAAGACACAATCCAGGCTTCCCTTAATCACTACATTTCATGGTTTGGGTTTGAGGATACTTTCTGAGACAATCGGTGGAACACTTAATTTTTGCAGATTAGGTTACTCTAGAATGCCCCGGGTGCTCTCTGAACGGGATCGTCTTGAGATGTTGGCTATGGTCAGCAGTAGATACGAGAGAGAACATCTCAATGTCGATTTGTTCAGTTTAGATTCCCTGCTCGTACAGAGATCGGTATTTGCCGAAAAACAGACGTTTCTTTCCGATTCTCAAAAGCAGGTGCTAAAACAGATTGCAGACCGTCTGGAAAAATTTAAGCGTGAAAGAGGTGTTTGGGATTTTTCTGATCTGATTACCGGGCTCATACAACTGTTTAAAGAAAATCCCTTTCTGATAAACACCTATGCCCGGAGATTCGATATGGTTTTGGTGGATGAGTTTCAGGATACAAATCCTGTTCAGATAAAATTGCTGCATTATTTGCTGTCAAATGGGAGTGTCATTTTTGCGGTTGGTGATGATGACCAAGCCATTTATGGTTTCCGGGGAGCAGATATTCGTCCAACACTTGAATTCTGCAATTATTTCAAAGGAGCAAAAATTCTTAAACTTCAAACCAATTACCGCAGTGTTCCGGTGATTCTGGATACTGCTAACCGACTGTTCATTAAAAAGGATTCTGCATACAGAAAAGTGCTGGTATCTGCAAGATATTCACGAATAGATAATCGCAAAAAGCCCTCGGTGCATCGGTTTGAGAATATGGAGAAGCTGCTGTTGTGGGTGATATCTACTGCGGTTTGTATAAGCAAAAAGGAAAAGATACCGGTAAAGGAGATGGCGCTTCTTTTCAGAGTCAATCAGACTCTGGATTGGGTTAATGAACAGATAAAGAAGATCTCTATTTCTGATTTTCCACAGCTTCTTACTGTTCACCGTAGTAAGGGGCTGGAGTTTCCTGTGGTTTTCCTTTGTGATCTGGAGGAGAGTGTGTTTCCCGCTTATCGCCTGATCAGTCTTAAAAAGATAGGATCATGGATGGAGTTTGCCTCCTCGCTTTTAAAAGGTTCAGGCTGGAAAGCTGCTATTGATTGTGACTGGGAAGAGGAAAAACGACTGTTCTATGTAGCAATCACCAGAGCTCAGAAGTATCTCTTTTTTTTATATACCAGAAATAAAACGGTGTACGGAAAACGAAGAAGTTACCGTCAGTCGCGGCTCTTAAAGTTGCTTTAGCATCAAATGAAAACATAGGAAATTCAAACCAAATCTTAATGACCAATTATCAAATTCCAAAAAGATCCCGTTCCTGTTCCTGTTTAGAATTTAAAGTATTGTGATTTGGAATTTTCCTCTGATCAGATGCTGTAGAAAGTGGAAATAAGACATCAGAATTCCTTTTTTATCCATGTACATCAGCAAGCCAGCCCGGTGATTTAATCTTAAAGACAGTTGGTTATCCTGTATGTTCATGCCCCTGCAATCCTCTTGTCGGCATTGGTGCATATCATCCGTTTTATTTGGCAAGGGGAGACATTTCGGCAATAGATTTTACTGAAAATTTCAATATTTCAAATGAATCGGAATTTAACAGGATTGATACAGTACGTTCATACAGAAATGAAGAGGGGTGTTTTCTTCCAT
>JAAYPC010000302.1 GCA_012519985.1 Fibrobacter sp. | reverse complement strand
CAGTTCAGAACTTCGAAAACGCAGTTCAGAACTTCGAAAACGCAGTTCAGAACTTCGAAAACGCAGTTCAGAACTTCGATAACGCAGTTCAGAACTTCGATAACGCAGTTCAGAACTTCGACACCTCGTAGTTCGGAACACCGATATCGCAGTTCGGAACACCGAAAACGCTGTTCGGAACACCGATAACGCAGTTCGGAACTCCGATATCTCATAGTTTGGAACACCGAAAACGCTGTTTGAAACTCCGATATCGTTGTTAAAAACTCCGATATCGCAATTTGGAACACCGATAACGCAGTTCAGAACACCGTCAGAGGTAAATCCTCCGCTGGAAGAGCACCCCTGAACCTGAAACATTTTAACCCATTAAAAACGGAAAGCGTGTGCAGAGCACCATTTGAAATAATTTCGCTTTGCTTGGCGTGCGCAGCAAGAGTCCTTTTGAATCATATCTCCGTCAGGGAGGGAGGTAGAGAAAATAATGAATATCGAAGTGTGGGAAAAAAGAGAAACAGAATGTCTAAAAGTTCCCATGCAGTTCGGTTATTTTCTGCAGGTTTTCCTCACGCATATAATCACTGATTCCCTGCAGTATAGTGGTGGCAATTTTAGGGTCAATGAAATTGCCGGTTCCAATCTGTATGGCTGATGCACCTGCCAACATGTACTGAAGAGCATCATCGGTATTCATGATCCCACCGATTCCTATGACTGGAATTGAAACTGCACGGCTGACCCGGTAGGTCATAGCCACTCCCACAGGCCTTATTGCAGGACCGGACAGGCCTCCGGTTTTCATGGGAAGGACAGGAGCCTTCTTTTTGACATCTATTACCATGCCGACAAGTGTATTTATGCAGGAGACCGCATCGGCACCACTATCTTGTGCGGCTTTGGCGATGACTGTGATATCGGTAACATTAGGGGTAAGTTTTACAATGAGTGGTTTACTGGTCAGCTTTCGCAAAGAACCGGTGAGACGTTGAACCTGCTGTGGATCGGTTCCAAAGGCCAGACCGCCGTGTTTGACATTAGGGCAGGAGATGTTTACTTCATAGCCCCAGATCGATTGACAGGTCTCAAGCTTCTCCATCACCCTGCAGTACTCTTCTTCGCTGCTTCCTGCTATATTGGCAACAACAGCACAGGGCATTTTGGAGAGCCATTCCATTTTTTCTTTAAGGAACTTTTCAACACCCACATTAGCCAAACCAATGGAATTAAGGATTCCCGCAGGGGTCTCCACTATTCGGGGGATCTCATTTCCGGCTCGTGGTTCGAGGGTTATGGCTTTAGTAAATATTGCACCTAAAGCCGATACATCGATTAGCTTCTCGTATTCACTGCCGTAGCCGAATGTTCCCGATGCCACACCGACAGGATTGGGAAGAGTTCCGGAACCGATTTTTACTGAAAGATCCATTAAATGCTCCAAATAAAGGAATATCTGTTTTTCACCACACCATATCGTAGCCGGAAAACACCGGCCCTTCCTTGCAGGCTCTGGCATAACCGGGGGCCTGTTTTACTTTAACTGCACAGCCCATGCATGCACCTACTCCACAGGCCATTATCTGTTCCACAGAGATCCAACTGGGTGAGCCATTTTTTTGCGCAAATTGATGGCAGGCGGCTAGCATTGGATGTGGTCCGCAGCTATAGAAGACCGAGTCAGATTCTATGGTCGACCAGATCGATGAAAGATAATCACCAACAGTTCCACTAAATCCCGCACTTCCGTCATCTGTGCAGATTACAGGGTGCTGGGAGGAAAACTGGTCGCTTTTGGGGATCGAGAGCTCATTTCTGCAACCGAAAATAAATTTTGAACTGATATTTAAGTCCTGTAGAGTGCTGGAGAGAAAAAGAATTGGCCCCAGTCCAATGCCGCCGGCAATCAGTATGGGTTTCTGAATTTTCTCTGGTAAAGGGAAAGCGTTTCCCAATGGGCCGATCACATCGATTTTTTCACCCGGTGTTTTGGCAGCCAGCAGTTCGGTTCCAATACCTCTGCGCTGGAAAATAATGGAAGCGATGCTAGACTGATTGTTGAATGCTGAAAAGGCAAATGGTCTTCGAAGCAGCGGAACAGTGCAATCGCAGATCCGGATTGTCAGAAACTGGCCCGCTTCGGGTTTTTCTGATTCCCAGGAGAAGTCCAGTTGAAAGAAATCCTTACAGAGTTTGTTGTTTTTTATGATAGTTGCAGAGAATTGTTTCATCGATAATCCAGACTTATTTCGATCAGATGGCAGCTTTTGTTGAAAACATTTTGAAATGGAAAAATAAATGCTGCTCTGGTGGCTAGGGCAGCTTAAGATAAGATAGAAGAGGTGGCCAGTAAAAGCTCTGGCCATAGCAAAAATGGAGTATGTTGACTTTACGATGATCGAATCTGGTTTTATCCTCTGGGCTTGAAGGTTCCACAGTCGGCATGATCTTTATTTACTATTACATGGATTCCTGGAGCGCTGCATTCGAACGAGTTGTTATATAAGCACTCTGAAACTTTACATGCGCCTACACATCCGGTTACATTTGTCATACCGCCTTTTTCCGGAATTTGATAAAAGGTGTCACAACAGGGTTCTTTATCTCCGACTGTAATGGCCGGAGTATGGCACTTCTTATCTTTGTTGTAAACACATTGAGTTGCTTGGCAATCAATCACCTTGGGCATCTCTTTGGCCATATTATCTCCCTTGCGAACATATATGCATTCTATCTGATTCCGCTATGGGAATTCAGTTTCTCATTCATAAAAGTAGGAAAAAGCAAGAAATATACCACCAAAAACAGCATGCAGCAGTTGATCTTATCAAAAAGAGTGTTTCAATATATAAATAACTCAATGTATATTTATTGAAACTCACTTTTCATCTCTGGGTAACTTTCAATGATAGGTGATTAAACAGCATCTTCGTTTGTTTGCTTTGAAAACAATTAAATCGTATAAATCGAGCATTTTTGAAGTCTGGAGGAAATTGCATATGAGTACCCGTTCAACCACGCTTGGTATTCGTCTGGTGGCATTACTGGCAGTTTTAGGCAGGTTCTGTGCCGCAGATGACGCTTTCGATAAACTGTTCAGTGCAGGAAACTATAGCGAAGCTATCAAATATGCCGATGATAAAATCCCTGTTGGAGAAAGAGATGCTTCTATATGGGCCAAGCTGGGAATTGCTCATGAAGGGCAGAAAATGACTGAAAAAGCTCTGGCCTGTTATATGGTAGCCATTAGAAACGATGCTAAAAACTATGAGGCTCATCTGGGTGCTGCCCGTATCAACAATACTCTTAATCAGTACGAAAATGGCCTTGAAATGGCAAAAAAAGCACTGGCTATTAAGACAACCGGAGAAGCCAGTTGGGAATATGCCAGGGCCTGTCTGGCTTTAAAAAGCCCTGAAACTAAAACTGCACTGGAAAAAGTAATTGAAACCGACAAATCAAATGCAATGGCTAACCGGGAGTTAGGCAATATCTACTATGCAGAGAAAAAGTATGATAAAGCTTTGCCTCTACTAAAGAACGCCTACAACTCTCAAACCGATGGTGAGACCGCCTTCAAACTGGCTACTGCCTACCAGAAACAGCAGAATCTGGATTCTGCAGCACATTATTTCAAAGAAGCTACCAGGGATAAAAACTTTAAAAACACCGATGCGGGGCTTGAACTTTCCAGAATCTATTACAAACAGGAAAAATTCAATCTTGCTGCTCAAGAGTATGGGAAACTTGAGATGGCCAAATTAAGTGCCGATGACCTCTACAAATTCGGCCACAGTCTCAGCAAAGACGGTGCTTCTAAGGATTCAATCACATCGGTTTTGGAAGCTGCAGTTCGTAAGTTTGGTTCTTCAGTTTCCAGAGAAGCTTTGTTAGCCAGAGAAAAGGTGGGAAGAGCGAAACTGGAAAAGAAAGCTTTTCAGGATGCACTCGATCTGTTTCTGATGATAAGCAAGGCCGATCCACAGGAAAAGACCGTTAAGGAACAATCCTTCTTAATCGCAGAAGCTTATGATGGACTGGGCCAGAGGCAAAAAGCAATCCCTTTATTAGAAAAGATTATTGCTTCCGACAAAAACAATGTGGAAGCCTATGCCAGGCTGGCTGATCTTTATACCAAAGAAAAAATGGGTGATAAAGCACAGCAGGTTTATCAAAAACTTCTTTCTCTGCAGCCCAATAACCCCAAAGTCTATATGTCTTTGGGAGAGTACAGCCTGAAGACCAGAAAGTATGAAGATGCATTGAAATATTTCCAGAAAAGTTTTACCCTCGAACAGAATGCAGATGCTGCACAGGGAATGATGAGAGCTGCATGGGAATTGAAAAAGTTCGATCTTGCTGCGGATGCTGCAGAATCTGCTCTTCATAAGGATTCTACTCTCAGTGAGCCTCAACTAATTCTGGCTAAAATCCATCTTCAGAATAAAAACTACACTGCTGCCCAACAGATTCTGGAAAAGCTCTCCAAAACCGATAAATCGGATAAAGAGATTTGGATACAACTGGCTACCTGTTATGAGCAGACAAAAAACACTTCAAAGCTGGCTGAAGCCGATAAGACCATCATGGCTCTGGATAAGAAAAATGTGCCATCCAGACAAAGGTATGCCTCTTTCGCACTCTCTTCTAATAATCATAAAGAAGCATTGGAAACCTACAAAGATCTGGCTTCGCTGACTCCCAGAGATGCATCGGTTTTTAAAAACCTTTATACAATCTCTCTAAAGCTTGACAACAAAAATGATGCAACCGATTATTTGAGAAGATACCTCAAACTGATGCCTAATGATGCTTCTGCTCATAAGGATCTGGGAAACCTCCTTATTGAAAAGAAAGATTCAACTGCCGCATTGGCTTCTTATCGAACCGCTCTTGGGCTTGATCCTGCCATTAAAGGTTTTTATAAGACTTATGTCAGTCTGGTGATGGCTCAGACTCCTCCCAAAAAACCGGTTCCAAAAGGTCAAAAGACTCTGGATGAGCAGATCTTTGAAGCTCTTACTGCTGCGGTTGCAGCCGGTGAAGCTGATGAAAAAATCTGCACAGATTTGGCTCAAATTCACATTAAAAGAAAAAATTATGCTGCGGCCAGTGATTTGTATCAGAAGGCGTTACAGCTTAATCCAAAAAACACGGCTATTCTCTCAGAACTGGCAGCATGCCAGGCAAAGGCAGGGAAAATAGATGCAGCTATTATCTCCTATGAACAGGTTACCACAACTAATCAATCCAGTGTTGATGAACTGAAACTTCTGGGGGATCTTTACAACAAGAGTGGCAAGAAAGATCAGGCTATTGCGACCTATAAAAAATACCTGGAAAAAGCATCTGAACCCACAATCGCTTTTCAGGTTGCTGAATATGAGTTTGAAAAGAAAAACCATAGCGAGGCAGTAAAGTATTATCAGAAGGTTACTGGTAAAAAAGCCAAAGATCCTCTTTACTTACTTCATTATGGAACTGCTGCCTATCAAGGAAATGATTTAAAGAAAGCTTCGGAGCTTTTCAAAGATCTTACTGCGATCAGTCCGAAAGACCCCGAACCTTTCAAGACTCTCTACGAGATTGCTCTTAAAGAAAAGAAACAGGATCTTGCTGCCGAAAATCTGCAAAAATATTGCAGCCTCAAGCCCGGGGATACTCCAATGCTTCTGGTTTTGGCAAATCTTTACTATGATCTGAAAAATACCGATAGTGCTCTTGAGACCTTTAAAGCGGTTTTCAAGGCTGATCCCAAGACCAAAGGCTTGTATCAAAGGTATCTGGAGCTTCTGAGTAAAAAGGGAACAGCAGAAGAAAAAATTCTTGCTTTAAATGGAGCTGTGAGTGCCGGTGAAGCTGATGTGAACACCTATATCCAGCTTGGAGATCTCTACAAAGAAGCCGGCAATTACGCGAAGGCAATACCCTGCTATGAAAAGGCCTCACAACTGGATGCCAAAAATACCAAGGTGCTGAGTGCTTTGGCTGAGTGTCAGGTCAAATCGGGGTCTGTTTCTGCAGCTATTCTTACCTATGAACAGTCCGTTGCCATGAATCCCGGTTCCAGTCATGAATACAGAATACTTGGTGATCTTTATAAAAAGGATAATAAGACCGAATCTGCAATTAAAAACTATAAGAAATATCTGGAGAAAAACAGCGACAATGGCCTGGCTAAAGAGGTTGGAGAATACGCTTTCGCTCAGAAAAATTATGCTGATGCGATCAAGTATCTTGGAATGGTAAGCGGGCCGGAATCCGAAAAAATGGAATTCCTTAAAATGTATGCAGATGCTCATTATTTAAGTAAAGATGAGGCAAAGGCATACGATATTTATAGAAAACTGGGTGAAAAACCCAATGCAGATGCCGACATTTACAAGAAATTATACGAAATTGCCCAAAAGTTAGGCACCAAAGAGAATGTACTGACATACCTGCAAAAATACGCTGCTTTGAAACCTTCCGATGTCGAAGCTCAGCGCACTCTGGGTGATAAGCTTTATGAGAAAAAAGACAATGCCGGGGCACTTGCCGCTTACAGGGCTGTTCTCAAAGCCGATCCTAAGGCAAAAGGGTTCTATCAGAAATACACTGAACTTCTGATTGGATCAGGTGCTAAGGATGAAGAGGTCGCAGTGGCTCTTCAGGCAGGAATAAGTGCCGGTGAAGCAAATGTTAAAATGTACCATGCTCTTGCGGATATCTATAGCAAGCAGAATAATCACTTAAAGGCAGTACAGATGTACGAGAAGGCTTCACAGCTTGACACCAAAAACGTGGAGCTTATCTCTGCACTCGGTGAAGCACAGGCAAAAAGCGGTAACATTTCTGCTGCAATTATGACCTATGAACAGGCTGTAGCCATGAATCCCCAGGCAAACATTGAATTTAAAATTCTTGGGGACCTGTATATTAAAGATAAAAAGACTGAATCTGCTATCAAGAATTATAAAAAATATCTGGAGAAAAACAGCGATAATGATCTGGCAAAACAGGTTGGAGAATTCGCCTATTCCAAGAAAAATTATCCGGAAGTAATCAAATATCTCAGCATGGTCAGTGGTTCTGCTGCAGAGAATACTGCACTTCTGAAAATGCTTGCAGATGCATATTTCGAGACTAAAGATGATCAGAAGGAATACGAGATACTTAAAAAGCTCAATGCTAAGTTACCTTCTGATGCCGATGTGGTAAAAAATCTCTACGAAATTGCTGCAAGGACCGGAAAAAGTGATGAGTATATTTCTTACCTTAAAAAGTATGTAGGATTAAAACCCACCGATGTCGAAGCGCTTCGTACTCTGGGTGATAAACTTTATGAGAATAAAGACAGCTCCGGAGCACTGGTTGCATACAGGCAAATCCTTAAAATCAATCCCAATGCAAAAGGATTTTATAAGAGATACGCAGAACTGATAATGAAGCTCTCTAAGAGCGATGAAGAATTGGTATCTGTATTAAGTGCCGGTATTGCTGCCGGTGAAGCTGATATTAACATGTATCAAAAACTGGCTTCAATCTACAGTAAACAGGGCAACCATGCCAAAGCTGTACAGATGTATGAAAAGGCTTCTCAGCTTGATACCAAGAACGTTGAGTTGATCTCTTTGTTGGGAGAATCTCAGGCTAAAAGTGGAAATACCAGCGCTGCAATCATGACCTATGAGCAGGCGGTTGCCATGAATCCTAAGGCTAACGAAGAATACAAAATTCTGGGTGATCTCTATAAGAAAGACAACAAAAAAGAATCAGCCATTAAAAATTATAAGAAATATCTGGAGAAAAACAGCGACAACGGCCTGGCTAAAGAGGTTGGAGAATTCGCTTATTCTCAGAAAAATTATGCTGATGTTATCAAGTATCTGGGCATGGTCAGTGGTGCCGAAGCCGAAAATCCATCTTTGTTGAAAATGTATGCAGATGCTTATTATCAGAACAAGGATGAAGCAAAAGCATTCGATATTTACAAAAAACTGGCTTTAAAGACCACTACAGATGCAGATGTATTCAAGAAACTTTATGAAATTGCCGGAAAACTTGGCGCTAAAGAGGATGCGCTGGTTTACCTTAAGAAGTATACTGCATTAAAACCTGCAGATGTAGAGGCTCAGCGGGCATTAGGTGATATCCTATATGAAAAGAAGGATAATGCTGGGGCACTGGCTGCATATCGGGCTGTGCTTAAAACCGATCCTAAAGTAAAAGGGTTCTATAAAAAATATGCAGAACTGGTAATGAACTCCGATGCCAAAGATGAAGAAATAGTTGCTGTGTTAAATGCCGGTATCTCAGCCGGAGAGGCCGATTTCAACATGTATAAGCGACTTGCCTCCATTTATAGTAAAAAAGGAGAACATGCTAAAGCCGTTGGATTGTACGAAAAGGCTTCTCAACTCAATCCCAAAGATACAGAGGTAATCTCTCTTTTAGCAGAATCTCAGGCGAAAAGTGGTAATACCAGCGCAGCTATAATGACCTACGAGCAGTCGGTTGCTATGAATCCCAAGGCCAGTAACGAGTATAAGGTATTGGGAGATCTGTACAAAAAAGATAAAAAGACCGAAGCGGCAATTAAGAATTACAAGAAATATCTGGAAAATAACAGTGACAATAATCTGGCCAGAGAGATCGGAGAATTTGCCTATTCCAGCAAAAATTATGGTGAGGCAATTAAATATCTAAGTATGGTCAGTGGGACTGCCGCATCAGACCCGGCACTTCTGGAAAAGTTTGCAGATGCTTATCGTCAGGTTAAGGATGATGCCAAGGCTTATGAAATTTATAAGAAAATGGCAGAAAAAACTCCCAGCAATCCTGAGGTGTTCAAAAATCTCTATGAAATTGCTGAAAAAACCGGAAAAAGTGATGAATACCTTCTATACCTCAGAAAATATGCTGCATTAAAACCAACGGATGTTCAGGCGCAGCGTATGCTGGGGGACAAGCTTTATGAAAAGAAGGATAATGCAGGTGCTATTGCGGCTTATAAAGCAGTACTGAAAGCAGATCCCAAAGCGACCGGCTTTTATAAAAAATATGCAGAATTGATTATGAACTCTTCAACCAATGAACAGGAGGTTGCGGCAGTTCTCAATGCAGGGATTGTAATTGGAGAGGCAGATTTTAAAATGTACGAACGTCTTGCCTCAATTTATGCAAAACAGGGTAACCATGCCAAAGCGGTAGAGATGTACGAGAAGGCATCTCAGTTGGATCCAAAAAATATGCAGATTCTGATTTCACTTGCCGAATCACAGTCAAAGAGTGGCAAGATCAACGGAGCCATAATGACTTACGAACAGGCAGTGGCGATGAACCCCCAGGCTTCCAAAGAGTATAAAATCCTGGGAGATTTGTATAAGAAGGATAATAAAACCGAATCTGCTATCAGTAACTACAAAAAATATCTGGAGAAAAATGCTGACAGTGATCTGGCCAAAGAAGTTGGTGAATATGCTTTCAAGGCCAAAAAATACGATGAAGCTATAAAATACCTCTCCATGGTAAGTGGAAAGGATGCAAATGATCCAGCTTTACTCAAGAAATTTGGTGAGGCATGTTATCAGGTCAAAGATTATCAGAAGGCAAATAAGGTTTTCAAGCAGCTCTCACAGAGTGCTCCATCTGATGCAGATGTCATGCTTAGTCTTTATGATATCGCTGGCAAGCTGGGATCAAAGGATGAAGCCCTCAGTTACCTTAGAAAGTACACCGCATTAAAACCTGCTGATGTGGAAAAACAGAGAGAGCTGGGAGATGCCCTTTATGAGCGCAAGGATGAATCCGGAGCTATGGCTGCATATAGTGCTGTTCTGAAAGCAGATCCTTCAGCAAAGGGCTTCTTCAAAAAGTATGCAGCGCTGGTTATGAAAAATGGAAATGATCAGGAGGTCGTTTCGGTACTTAATGCCGCGATAGCTGCCGGTGAAGCGGATGCAGAGATGTATGTGAGATTAGGTTCTATCTACTATAAACAGAACAACTTCTCTAAAGCTGTTGCCATGTACGATAAAGCCAGTCAGCTTAATCCCAAAGATGGATCCTTGTTGATTAAGCTTGCTCAGTCGCAGGCTAAAAGCGGTGCGCTCAATGCTGCAATCTTAACCTATGAGCAGGCGATTGCTATGAATCCCCAGGCGAACGAAGAGTATAAGGCACTTGGTGATCTCTACATGCAACAGAAAAAAACTGACTCCGCGATAAAAGCTTACAAAAGTTATCTGGAAAAAAGTCAGGATAACGATATTGCCAAACTGGTTGGAGAGAATGCTCTTAAGAGCAATAACTATAAAGAAGCCGTAAAATATCTGGCAATGGTTACTGGTACTGATGCTTCAGATAAAGATCATCTGATGAAATTTGCAATGGCCTGTTACCAGGCAAAAGATGAGTTTAGAGCATATCAGCTCTTCAAACAGCTTGCCAATATCTCACCTAAGGATCCGGTTGTCTTTGAAAAACTGTATGAAATTGCAGGTCGGGCCGGAACTAAAGATGAGGTCTTAAATTATCTCAGAAAATTTGCAGAACTTAAACCTACCGATGCAAAGGCTCAGATAACTCTGGGTGATATGCTTCTGGAGAAGAAGGACGAGGCAGGGGCACTGGCTGCCTATCGGGCTGCACTTAAGGCGGATTCTTCTGCAAAAGGCTTTTATAAAAAGTATGCAGAACTGGTGGTTAAATCCGGTACTGATGCAGAGAAGGTGGTGGCTATCAATGGAGCTATAAAGCAGGGAGATGCAGATGCCAGAATGTATAAGGTCCTGGCTGATATCTACAGCAAGCAGAATCAACTGGATAAGGCAATTTCCATGTATGATAAGGCCGCTCAACTTGATACCAAAAATCCTCAGTTGTTGACCTCGCTTGCTGAGTGTCAACTCAGAAAAGGCGCAGTCAATGATGCTATTCTTACATTGGAACAGGCCGTGGCTATTAATCCTACTGCCAACCAGGAATACAAAAAGCTGGGGGAACTTTACCTCAAGCAAAATAAAACCGAATCCGCTTTGAAATATTACAAAAAATACCTGGAGAAAAATCCATCCGATGATCAGGTGGCATTAACTGTGGGGCAACAGGCTTTTAAAGCAAAAAGCTACCAGGATGCGGTTAAATTCTTAGGAATGGTAAAGGGTGATGATCGGAAAAAAGCATCATTCCTTTCCATGTATGGTGATGCCGCTTTTCAAGTCAGTGATTTTCCCAGGGCACTGATCATTTACAAAGATCTTGCTCTGATAACTCCAAAAGATGCATCGATATTTAAACGTCTATATGAAATCTGTACTAAAACAGGTGCCAAAGAAGATGCGTTGAATTATCTCAAAAAGTATACTGCCCTTAAACCTGCTGATGCAGATGCTCAAAAGGATTTGGGTGATGCTCTTTATGATAAGAAAGAGTTTCCGGGTGCACTTGCTGCTTACAAGAATGCTCTCAGATACGACCCCAAGATCAAGGGCTTTCATAAAAAGTATGTCGAACTGGTCTTGAAATTTGGAACCCCAAAAGAGAAGATGCCTGCACTGCAAGGGGCCATAAATGCCGGAGAAGCAGATGCTTCCATATACAGTCAATTGGGGCAGATCTACAGTGGTACGCAAAACTATACCAAAGCAATAGAAATGTATGAAAAGGCATCACAGCTTGATCCTAAAAATGCAGAGATCCTTTCATCTCTGGCAGTGTGCCAGATGAAAAAAGGTGATCTGAATGGGGCTGCCCTGACTTTTGAACAAGCTCTGGCCATGAATCCTGGTGCAGTAAATGAGTACAAGCAGCTTGGAGATCTATATATGAAGCAGAAGAAGACAGATGCTGCCATGACTGCTTACAAAAAATATTTAGACAAGGCTCCGACTGATTATTCTGTGGCGATACTGGTCGGTAGAAACTATTATGCTGCTAAGGATTATACCAATGCTTATAAATATTTTAGCCTGGTAAAAGAGGATAACTCACCTCAGTTTTTGATCGAGTTTGGACTTTCCGCTCTTCATACAAAAAACAGTAGAGTCGCTATCACTACACTGGAAAAGGTTCGGAGCTTAAAAGGAAACTTTGCTTCAAAAGACCTGGCTTACAAATCTCTGGCAGAAGCTTACGAGGCAGGCGGAGACAAGATTAAAGCAGCGGAAGTGCTTAATGAATATGTAAAAATACCTGGTGTTAAGGATCCGGATGCCTCTTACAAAAGAGCAGTTGTATATGAAACCATTAATGCTTCTGAAGCTGTTAATATGTATAAGGAAAACATGATAGCATTTCCTAAAGATTATCGAAACTATATGAAATTGGGAGTATATTATTCTCGCCAGAAAGGCGGCGAACTGACTGCTGTCAAGTATCTGGAAAAAGTACCTACTCTCACCGACTCTATGCCGAAGGTTTGGCTAGAGCTGGGAAGCCTTTATCTGAGGATGAAAAAAGATCAGAACATGATTAATGCTTACAGAAAGTATCTGGAAGTTGCTCCGGAAGATGCTGAGGCAATTGGAAAAATTGGTGAAATCCTGCTCTCCAGAAAAATGGTTGATGATGCAATGGTATTTTTAGAAATTGCCAATTCGCAAAAGGAGAATGATCCCAAAATAATGACTCTGCTGGCCAGAGGTTATATCATGACCAAACGTCGTAAAGAAGGTGCTGACCTTCTGGAAAAAGTAGTCAGAATCACCAAAGGTAAAGTCGATGATGATTTGAGAATGGTACTGGTTGATGTCTACATGGAGACTAATCAGTTCGAAAAGGCAGCGGATGAGTTAAAAGTGCTTATGTCTGTTAAAAGAGATAAGGATGTTATGATTAAATACGCCAGAGTGCTTTTCGAATTGGGAAAATCCAATGATGCTCTGAGTCTGGTTCAGGAGGTCAAATCAAAGGATCCGGAAAATCTGGAAGCTTTGATGATGATTGGCAAGATCAGAACCGGGCAGAAAAAGTATGATGATGCTATTGAAACCTACAAGGAAATTCTTTACATCGATCAAAACTATGCACCTGCTTTGTGTGAGAGAGCAAACATCTATTTAATTCAGGGTAAATACCAGTGGGCGCAGACATTTTATGATCGGGCTTTGAAAGCTGATCCTAAAAATGCGATGGTTCATTTGGGGCTTGCTCGGTTGTCAAAAAAGCAGAAAGACTATGCTGGTTATTCAGAGCATTTGGAGAAAGCTCGCAAACTGGATCCACAGAATAGGGAGATCCAGAAAGAGATTCGAAGTGTAAAAAGATAAACTGTTTCTGTGGGGGGAACTGCTAAGTTTCCCCCTTTTTAATTCCCTCCTTAGTTCCCCCTTACTCGTTTAAAACTGCAATTGGAATCCTTTCTTGATTAATATGAATCCGGATATCGGATGTGAATCGACTTTTCTGATGATAAAATCGTAATAATAGGGAAGGGAGGTAAAATGAATAACAAAGAAATTGCAGAAAGTCTCAAAGGGTTGGTTAAGCTGTATGAGGATTGTGCCTGGAATTATGAACGGGCACTGGATCTGATACAAGATGAAGAGTTGCATCAACAATTGATTGAGATGAACGATGCACATCTGGAAAGAATGGAGAATCTGAAGGAGTATATAAAGCAGTTAGGAGTAGAAGTGCCTGAGTATCTGGAGGAAATATCTCCTGAGATAAGCACAGTTGATGATGAGATGAGCGATGAAGATATAGTGAAAGTGCTTAAAAAGAATGAAAACTTATTAAGCAGGGAGCTTCAGGGGGTAGTGGAAAATGTTCAGATTCCTGAATTGGTACAGGATCTGGAAGAAGAAATAGAAGATGAGAAGATATATATAGATACTCTGGAGAATTTTATTTCCTGAGGAAAGAAGGTGTCAGAACTTGAAGTTTTGACACCTTCTTTCCTTTTTGTTAATCGATTAACCTGTGTGGGATTTAGGCTTTCTCATATTGAGAATTGAATATGGGAAAATGAATCGGGACAATTAAGACTTTACCAGAGGGAGAATAAATTGCTTCTAAAAAAGTGTTAATAAGATGGTATGTTTATTGCACTGAAGTAAAAAATGTGCGCTAGCTCATGATAGTTTTGCAACTTTTTTAATGGGAGGTACATATGAAGCTGCGCAATGTTTTAACAATAAGTCTGACCTGTTTTGCACTGGTTTTGGCTGCAGGTAATAAAAATGGAGCAGGTGGGCAAAATGGTCAGAATGGTTCTATGGACACCATTACCGTTACTGGAATAGTAAGCGAATTAAACACAACCGACAGTATACTTATTTTGGAAACCGATAATACTATCGATACTTTTTATATAACCTCCAACACTCAGATGCCTCCTGAGCAGCAGTTAACCCAGGGAAGCAGGGTGGAAGCAAAATACCTGGAAAAAGAGGGACGAAAGGAGTTGACCTCTGTTAAAGCTGAAAATGCTCAGGGTACTTCATTTCAAAGAACATCGTTTAGAAAAACCACCTCAAATAACTCAAAAAACGGCCAGAATGGTCAAAGTGAAATGTCTCTGACTGGTACTATCGAGGAGCTTAACATCGATGACAGTACGATTGTCATTAGATCAGAGGATGAAACTGAGACTATTTATTACAATGAGAAAACAAAATTGAATTTCGACCAACTGACTCAAGGAACCAGAGTGAAAGTTAAATATAAAGAAATGCAGGGTCGAAAAGTGGCCACCGAAATTTCCACAAAAAATGGTCAGAACGGACAAAATGGTCAGAATGGGAAAAATGGAAAGAACGGCCAGAAAAAAGACAATGGCTCTGAAGATAATGAATAAATGCATTTGAGCTCTCGTTTTTCCAGTTTTGATTGCTGGCTTATTGGGTCTCTTTCTGGAAGAAAGGGACCCATTTTTTTTCTATTATTATCAAATGAGTGGCTTCTTGTTTATTGTATACAGAATTATAAGACTTGATTGATTTGGTGAAGTATCATAAAATATGGAAAAAATACCATTTCAGGGCAAAACTATGGATGTAATCAGTAAAGAAAAAAATAATGTGCTGAATTTGTCATTGGCTAAGCTGCAGAAATTAGCTCGTAAACAGGGCTTTATTACTGAAGAGCAGATAGAGAATTCCTGCAGTGAAAGGCTTTCGGCAAATCAGATAAGAGAATACCTATGCCAGAGAAACATTCCTGTGCGTTCAACCAGAAAAATCATTAATTACAAACCGGAGCCTAATCGAAGCCCGGAATTGGAGAAAAATCGCTACTCTGATCCTACATGGATTTATCTGAACAGTCTGGGGCGGGTTCCACTCATGACCCGTGGGCAGGAGGTTCAGTATTCCATTCTAATGCGTTTCGCTCAGTATAAACTGCTTGATATGGCATTCAGGAAAACTCCGATTCATCAGGCCATATTCTGCATGAGTAAGGAGCTTAAGGAGGGGAAAATCGAATGTGCCGACATTCTTCGTGTTGAAGAGGATAGGCTGAAAAAACCCTCTGAAATTGAAAACATGAAGCAGGATTTCTTCAAAAAAATAAAATCTTTGAAAAAAGCAATTTCGGATCTGGAAAATATTAAAAAGACGCTCTCTGAATCTTCGCAAAAAAGTTCTTCAAAGGAACTGCAATTAAGGGAAGACAAGATAGTTGAACAATGCCAGCAATTAAGATTAAACACCAGAAGTGTTCGTGATCTGTTGGATAAATTCAAAAAAAATCTGGCAGAATCGGCCACCGCTGAGGACCTGGAGACATTTTCCTATTGGGAGGAGATGAGAAATCAGGCCAAAAGCGCCATTATTGAAGCAAATGTAAGATTGGTGGTCAGTATCGCCAAAAGGTACACTTACAGAGGTCTTGAAATAGGTGATCTGATTCAGGAGGGAAACAAGGGGCTGATTACTGCCGTGGATAATTTTGATTATAGGAAAGGTTATAAATTCAGCACTTATGCAATCTGGTGGGTGCGCCAGGCAATTACCCGGGCAATTCATGAAAAATCAAAAACCATCCATCTACCGGCAAATACCTATGAGCTGATTTCTAAAATTGAACGTTTCAGCCGAGAATGGAGTTTGAAGAATGGAACTCAGCCAGGGATAGAAGAAATCGCTGAAGGAATTGGATGTTCTCCTGAGAAAGTGGAAACCGCTTTGGAATGTGCAGTCGATCCTATCTCTCTGGATATGGAAGTAAACTCCGAGGACGGCACTACGATAGGAGAATACATCGAGGACACCACCTCTGAAGATCCTTTTGTTCGTCTCTCACTATCTTCTCTTAGAGAACACATTCAACGAGTGCTTGATTCTCTCGATCAAAAAGAGAAGAAAACCGTTATTATGAGATTTGGGTTGGATGATGGCAGAATTAAAACTCTCAATGAGATCGGAGAAAAACTGGGTCTAACAAACGAAAGAGTGCGTCAGATCGAAATCAAGGCACTCAGAAAACTTAAGCAGGCCAGTAGATCAAATATCCTTCTTCCGTGGAAAGAGGATGTGGATGTTGTGGACGATGAGTTGATGGATTAGTTCTGGCCAGGAGAACGGAAATAAACAGGGCAATTGGATTTGTATTGTCCATCAATCTCATTTCTTTGAGAGCAAAAGCATTTTTTTTCTGATTTTAAAAGAATTGTTTAAACAAATGCTGCTATCTAGCCGATAAAGCTAATATGTGTTTGTCTGAAAAAATGAAAACAGGGAGGTTATCATGAGCGGTGTTTCAAACGTAGCTCAATCTATCGATGCAGTTAACCAGGTTTTGCAGGCGGCACAAACAAAGGCCATACAAACTGCAGAAAAAATGATGAAAGTCAATGTCGCAATGACCCTGGGTCAGGAAACAGGC
The DNA here is from genome assembly GCA_012519985.1 of Fibrobacter sp. GTDB lineage: Bacteria > Fibrobacterota > Chitinivibrionia > Chitinivibrionales > Chitinispirillaceae > JAAYPC01. The sequence continues at coordinate 7,128 of JAAYPC010000302.1, read as the reverse complement.
AAGGGCAATCTTTTAGATCTGGTTGCCTGATCCCAATTCTCCTCAAACTGATGGAGATGACAGGCTCTTACCAATAATATGGTTTGTATTCTCCATCCAGTCGCTTTTTATTCTCTATGGCTTTTTGGTAGGCCTTTATGTAATGACGGGCACTGTTTTCCCAGGAAAAGTCTTTGTTCATTGCCTGCTGGATCATCTTCTTCAGATGATGTGGACGATCATAGTAGGTGCTTATTGCCCATCCTACTGTGTAATAAAGAGCTTGTGAGGTAGGATCCCAGAATTTAAATCCGGTTCCATTACCGCTTTTTTCATCATAATTCTCAACAGTGTCATCCAGACCTCCTGTAGCTCTGACGATGGGCAGAGTCCCGTAATGCTGAGAATACATCTGGTTGAGGCCACATGGCTCAAAAAGAGAAGGCATCAGAAAGAAATCACATCCCGCAGTGATCAGGTGTGCTCTATAGTTATCGAAGCCGATATAAGAGCCGATTTTTCCACTGTAGCGGACTGGAAGGTTTCCAAAGAAATCCTCAAGATTTTTATCCCCTGTCCCCAGGATCACCAACTGTACATGCATGTTCTGGATCAGTGATTCGATTGTCTGAGCCAGCAAGTGAAAGCCTTTCTGTTCTACAAAACGTCCTATTACTCCGATAACTGCCACATGGTCGTCCTCTGCCAGATCAAAGGTGTTTTGAAGCTGTTTTTTACAGATTTTTTTCCCACTTAGATCCTGCGCAGAAAATTTAGCTGGAATTAACTGATCATTCTGAGGACTCCACACCGTGTAGTCGATTCCATTGATTATTCCCAGAAGGCTGTCACCTCTTGAAGCCAGATAAGGGGAGAGGCCAAATCCTCCATAGGGAGCAGTGATTTCTTTGGCGAATGTAGGACTTACTGCAGTGATTACATCGGCATAGTGTATTCCACCTTTGAGGAAGTTTATCTGGTCGTAGGATTCCAGTTTGTCTTCGGTGAAATTATGCCAGCCCAGTCCTATGTATTCCATGTGTTTTTTGGGATAAACCCCTTGATAAGCAATGTTATGGATTGTCAGCATTGATGCTGCTGCACCTAAAACAGGGTCATTCCAGTGCCAGACTTTAAGATAAGCAGGAGTGAGTGCGGTTTGCCAGTCGTTGGCATGTACTACATCGGGTTTAAACTGAATGTCTTTACAAAGTTGTAATGCTGCCCTGGAAAGAAAGCTGAAGCGAAGGGGGTTGTCATCATAGTCATGCATGGAAGAATCATGGTAGAGGCCCCATCGTTCGAAATATAGCTGATGTTCGATGAGATAAACCGGTACTTCCGAATTGGATGTAATCTGATAGACTGTGCACCATTCCTCTTTGTTGCCCATCCATACTCCCATTGGTTCCACCACTTTTTGGGCATTAAGAGATTCTTTGTTTATCATGTCATAACGGGGAATCACTACTCTCACATCATGACCCATTTTTTTCAGGGTTCCTGATAAGGAGGCTACTACATCTGCCAGCCCTCCGATTTTGGCATAAGGATACATTTCAGAAGAGACTATCAAAATATTGAGTTTTTGATCGGAATTTTGTTGAAGATTTTTCATGTATGCTCCGGATTCCCTGGTTATGCCCCTATCGATAAGGTCAACAGCTCAGGAATATACAAAATGATTGATGTGTTGTCACTTAAGAGGGCAAAATTTATTCCTCACGAATTAAAAATTATCATCTTAGGGAATAGAATTTGCAAGAAAAAAGGTTAAGTCAGAAAAAAAAGCTCACCTTTGAGGAGAGAGTCATGAAAGCAACAGTAGATCCTGACACTTGCATTGGTTGTGAACTTTGTCCAACGATCTGCCCTGAGGTTTTTCAGATGGGTGATGATGGTCTGGCACATGCAATCCCTGATAATATTGCACCGGAGCTTGAGGCTACTGCCCGTGAAGCAGCTCAAAGCTGCCCGGTTCAGGCTATAAGTATTACCTGATCGATAATTCTTTAATCCGGTTCTGATAAGCTGCTAAAGATTGTGATACTCTAGAGCGTAATCTTTTAGAGATGTCTAAAACATTTTAAGAGATTAATGCTGAAAGGAATATCTCTTATGCAGCAAACACAGGACAAGAGGGCCAGGTTGCTTGAGTTTATTGATCAGAAAGCACTCGATCCGGTTTTGGAAGCTCTACCAGAGCAGTATTCAAGTGAACGTGATAGAAGACTGCTTTTAATGGTGCAGAAAAGAGCTGCTAAGGAAAAAGAAGAATTTCATGACCAAATGTTGACTGCTTCTCAAATTGTAGAGAAATATTTCAGGAGAATTTATTGGGAGACTCATCTGCGCTTTGGAAAGCAGCTTGAGGATTTGGAACTTCCACGTTTTTTACAGTTGCGAGAGCAGTTCCTTCAGTTATGTGCTGATTTGCAAGTGAACTAAAATCCGGGAGGAATTCCATCCCTCCCGGAATTAAGCTACTTTTTACCCAGTGTAGCGTTACTGTTTTTTAAATCATTAATCATACCCTCCGAAAGACCTGGAACTTTCCTCAGATCATCCCATGATTCGTAAGGACGATGATCAACGATAAAATGTGCCCTTTTTTCTCCTACCATAGGCAGTTTTGATATGGTATCCAGATCAGCACTGTTTAAGTCAATTTGTTCTCTGGATTTATTTTCGGCCATAATTGCCTCCTGTTAACTGATTTAACCCTTATAACTCAACTGAATCCTTCAAATGTTGGCTTCTGACTTGTGAGAAACCGGGTATCTGTTCCAGTTCCTCTTTGTTTTTAAACCTGCCATGTACATCTCTGTACCTGATAATGGCATCAGCCATTTCGTTGCCAATACCGCTTATCTGCTGGAGTTCTTCTCTAGAAGCCTTATTGATATTGATTTTCTTTTCCATAAGACCACTCCTTTGGGAATCTCCCATTGTCCTTAATATTACGGCTTAACAATGTGATGCATTGCGTAACAATGGGCTCACCAATTCAGGAGTGGAAGAGCTCACGGATCGTGAAATTCAAAAGGTACATAAAAGGAAGTGTCTGTTCTTCTGACCAGCAGCAGAACCGACTGACCGGTTCTCAGAGTTTCTGAAACCGACATAAAATCCTGGACATTATTAATCTGGCGGGGTCTTTTGTCCTGGACTTTAATCTGTATAATCAGATCTCCAGGAAGCAAACGGGTACGTGCATCGGTTAAGGATGGATCTACTCTGGTGACTACTACTCCCTGCAGATCGGTGGCGATTTTGTATTGATTGCGGATCTCATCATTGAGGTTGGCGACTGCTATACCGGTTTTTGTATCTGTCCCATCAAATCTGGGCTGGCCGTATTTATCGGGCTGTTTAGCGGGATCGGTAGTTTTCAATGCTTCCGGAGTACGTTCGGTCACTTTTAACCGTAAGTTGATTTTTTTCCCCTGACGCAAGATGATAACAGCTACAGTGGAACCGGGTTTTATGGATGCTACGATGTTTCTAAGATCGTTACCATTTTTGACCGGCTGGTTATCGATTGACAGAATTATATCTCCACGTTGAATTCCGGCTTTGGCTGCTGGTTGGTTTTCGTAAACATTGGAAACCAGTACACCATTAATATTTTGAATCCCCAGAGCCCTGCTGGTTTCGTTAGTCAATTCCTGAATGGACAACCCTATCCATCCTCTTACCACTCTGCCCTCATACACCAGATCTTCCATAACTTTTCTGGCCATATTTATAGGAATTGCAAAGCCAATTCCCATAAAGCCACCGTCCTGAGAATAGATAAGGGTGTTGATGCCTATGACTTCACCATAAATATTTACCAACGCACCACCGGAATTACCCGGATTTATGGCGGCATCGGTTTGGATAAAATTCTGATACATGGCAATTTCACCGATTTCCCGTTCCAGAGCAGAGATTATTCCCTGAGTGATCGTGGACCTTAAGCTGAAGGGATTGCCTATTGCTGCTACCCAGTCCCCGGGTTTGAGTTTATCGGAGTCTCCCAGGAAAGCTACAGGCAGATCCGATGGAACTTTTCCTTTAATCTTTAACACGGCCACATCACTGAGCGAATCGGTGCCAGCTACCGATGCCTTGAATATTCTTCCATCTGAGAGACTTATGTCTATTTCCTGTGCACCGCTTATTACATGATAATTGGTGAGCAGATAACCGTTGGAGGAGACAATGACACCGGAACCCAGGGCTTGAGTACGACGCTGGTGTTCGGGGGTTTTTCTGGATCGCAGGGAATTAGGCAGAAGGTTATCGGTTTTCTGGGAGTCGACTTTTGTAGGAATAACCGCTACAACAGATGGCACAACCGATTGAGCCACGTTGACAAAGATATTCTTGAAAACATTGAGATTTATGGTGTCCATCGCTATGGGTCGTTTGCTGGCTCCTATAGTGATACTGCCACGTTTAGGACGTTCGTCATTGGGATAGCTATATGAGCAGTTTGTAAATGCCAATATGCCAACAAGAAGAGCAAAAACCAGCTTATTTGGTAACAGTCTCATAGAAGCTCCTTTTATACGGGAAAACTGTTACCTGACTTATGCACCAGCGGTGAGACCAGCTTCCGCCGGTGTATAAGTCAGGTATATATTTAACAATTCAAGAAACGTGCCATTTTAGCTGCGACCTTTCCTTCTCCCGATTGAAAAGAGCAAATGAATAACCTCTAAAAAGTAGTTGCTTATTTTAGCATATCGGCATTATATTAAAATTACCAGCAATTACTATCCTACCTGCAAGGCCCTCTTGCAGCAATTTGGGTGAAGTGGAATGCGCCGGTACAACCGGCGCATTCTATTTATAAAATTTTAACAGGATGAAGTTTATTTAAAGCTTTTACCTATTTCTCTAAGGATTGTTTATGGCATCAAATATCGAAGACGTAACCATTAATTATGAAGAAGATGGTGTTCTGGTAGTTAAGGAGATAGGTAAAGTTGTCCTCTCAAAAGGAGCCTGGGCAACGGTGCTGTTTAGGTACCAGCAATGGGAGAAGGCTAAAAACGATTATGGACCAGATCGTTACTCGATTCGCAGATATCGCAAAATTGAGGATGAATACCGTCAACAGGCCAAATTCAATATCTCCAGTAAGGACCAGGCAATAAAGCTTATCGAGGCACTCCAGAAATGGGTGGCAGACTGAGTTAGGATTTCTGATTTCGGAGTACGACACCCTTATTTTATAAGTTTTCATCAAAGCCCCTTTTTTAAATCGAGCAGACCTTTAAAAAAAATGGTCGCTTGGTTTTTATGTACGTAATTTCGGACAAGCCCCAATGTGCTTTTAATGTCGAATTTTAACCATTTCTACAAATGGGTCCCCTGTTTGAGATAATGCTGATCTGATTTGAGTTGTACTGGAGATTCTTTCAGGATAACAGGTGGATTCCCTTTTGCTGTTTATCTCTATTAATGAGTTGGATATCGGTGGATGTGGAGGCTGATGGGCCTATACCGGGAGACTTTTCCATGGTGGCTCTGGGAGCGGTTATTATTGAACCTTCACTTCAGAAAACTTTCTATGCCAGACTTCACCCCATCTCGGAAAAATGGATGCCAGATTCATTAAAGATCTGCGGCTTCAGCCGTGAACAGACTCTTCGTTTTGAAAGACCTCAGAGCGTATTGCGTCATTTTGCTCAGTGGCTCTCTGTTGCTGGAGGAAAAAATCTTTATTTCGTTTCCGATAATGGATTCGATTGGCAATATGTCAACTGGTATTTTTATCACTTTTTGGGGTTTAATCCTTTCTGGTATAGCTCAATTAACCTCGTATCGCTTTTTTTGGGGCTCAAGAAAAACATGTACAGCAAGTTTAAACATTCTAAAAAGAAGAGTTATGGGCACAACCCTCTGGAAGATGCTTTAGCTAATGCCCGGGCGATGCTGAAAATGAAACATCTCTATGGGTTGAGAATAAACTGGTGATAGGGCTTAATACCTGAATCGTACGATTGTCTATCTTTTTTAAGCGTAAAGCATCCGGTGCAATGCACCGTTTTTAGCCCGAATTAGGCAATATTCAGGCATGTTACTTGCGGTTACTTTATTTATGGGCCTGGTCTACTGTATCTTGGGGGAAAATTTATGCGAAAAATTGAAAACATTAATTTTAACTCACCTCCAATCATGTTTGCAGCCTGGCCTGGAATGGGAAATGTAGCGTTGATGGCTATGGACTATCTGAGGCGCACTGTTGATGCTCGTCTTTTTGCTGAACTGGATATGGAACCTTTTTATGTTCCAGAGGAGGTGGTGGTAAATGAGGGAATAGCCAGTTTTCCGGAGCTCCCCCGGAGTTTTTTTCATGAGCAGCATGAACCTAACCTGGTTTTTTTCGAGAGCACAATTCAAACCGAAGGGCAGGATGCAGTTACTATCGCTCAGACGGTACTGGAGGTGGCAAAAAAACTCAAAGCACCGCGAATCTACACTGCCGCTGCATTACCTTTGGCTATGAGCTACAAAGCGGATTCGGAAATCTATGTAGCTGCCAACCAGAGATATTTCCTCAAGGAACTTGAAAGTTATGGAATAATGCCGCTTAATGAAGGTTATATAAGCGGGCTCAGTGGACTTCTCCTGGGAATCGCTGCTTCCCAGAATATCGAGGCGGCCTGCATTCTGGCTACAATCCCCACCTATGCCGCAGCAATGGCTTATCCCAAAGGCTCACTGGCAATTGTAAAATGCCTGGCGCGTATAAACGATCTGGATATTGATACTTCTGAATTGGAGAAGGGAGTGGCCGAATCGGAGGAATCGTTTGCAGAGATTGAGGAGCGGCTCCGAAACGTTCTTCCTATGCTTTTGGAGCAGGAAGAGCAGGATCTTTTCGAAGAACAGCAGATGTCTGCCCCATCTGAGATGAAAGACGATAAAGTACCTGAATATGTAATGGCCCGCATTGAGCGGTTATTCAAGGAACTTTCCCAGAAAAAGGATAAGGATAGAGCCATGGAACTTAAAGCAGAACTGGATAAATGGGGACTTTATGAAATCTATGAGAAACGATTTTTGAATCTGTTCAAAAAACCGTAAAACGCGCATTCTTATAGTAATGGCCCAGCAGGCATTCGGGTATACTTCTTAGTCGGGGGAATTGTG
>JAAYPC010000301.1 GCA_012519985.1 Fibrobacter sp. | reverse complement strand
CAAGGCGGCAATATTCATCTGACAGTTCATTTGAACTGTTAAACTGTGCTTTAAAAATGCCGGTGGGTACAAGCATTTCAGCCGCTACCTTATTGCACCAAATTTCAGTTTTATTTGTTGGAATGAATTCAGGAGTAACATCGGAAACCCCTGTTTCTCCAAGCCAGATATGCGCCAGTTCATGAGCAAGTGTAAACATCTGACCGGATTTGGTATCTGCTCCATTTAAAAAGATCAATGGCGCCCGTTTTTCCGATAGCGCAAATCCTCTGAACTCCTCAGGGTTCAGTTTTCGGCGGGTATTACCTCCTACAATCCCGCTTACCATCACCATTATTCCTGCAGAGTCTACCTGGTTAATAAACTTACGTAAAGCTTCTTCCCATGTTGCTGTATTTCTGCGGTCTTCTATACTAAACTGCAGTAATGCATTCAAACAGGATTATCGGGACTGTACATTTATTTTTGTGCAGTCTTTTTTTTTGGAAGTATGAGTTAATCAGGAAATCGGTCATGGCAAAGGTCCGGCTCATTTACCCCAGAGGTGAAATTTTTACGAATCAAACAATTAACTCCGGGGTAGAATGAGCCACCCTCCGAATCTGATGCTGCAATTCAGCCCCGAAACCAAAGCTTCCGATGAAAAATTACTATTCAGGCTTTTTCATCTTATATTTTGCCGGCACCGCCCAGGTCTCCTGTGGAGCAGCCTGTTCCTTGATCTCGGTTACCTCATCGATAGTTTCGGTTCTTTTGTTGCCCATTGTGGTAACAGACTTTGAGTAGACTACACATCCCTTTATCTTTTCTGCTTCTTTCAGCATTTTTCCGGCTAAATCCTGCATACCGGACTTGGTCATAAACTGGGATGCCATAAACTTATCCAGAAGATTTTTATCGATTGAAACTTCCTCTGTAGCCCAGAGTTCTGTATTGGTTGTCACGTTCATCATTTTTAGGGTCTGATTGTATTTGGTGCAGTTCCACTGCCCGATCTTCTTTGTTTCGTTTGTGGGTTCGATCGTTACTTCCATTTTGAACATATTGCCCATCATTGAAGAAAGCATGGCTGGCATCTGTTCGCCACCGGCTTCTGTTTCAACCGGCATTCCGAGTGTAGAGGCCTGATAACCGAAATAGGTCTTTTTTTTGTGGTCTATATTATAAATCGAATCCTTATCCAGGAGCATGAGCACCGATTCATCACCATTATCGCTGCGAAGTTTATCACCGGCAAACCATTGCTTTGAAGTGCGAACTTCGGTTTCACCATCTTTTTTATCTTTTTTATAGGAATCGGTAGTAATCTTATGTGACATGAAGATCTCACCGGCGAATGCGCTTGAGAGTGTCAGACTCAGAGTAACAGTTGAAATAAGCGCAAGAGTTCTTATCATAGATGCCTCTCCTTGGGTTAATAGGTATAAGGGTTTGCGCAGGAAATTCTTTCTTTAAAATATAGATTTAGGAAAATTTACGTCCAAACCGTAGAAAAAACTTAAGATACTCTAAGTTTCTGGAAATGATCGATTACTGTCGGTTAGTTTTTCTCCAATTATAAAGCCTCTCTGTGAAACCGCCATTCTTTTTGAAGTCTTCTTCAAGTCTTTATAACTGTTTCCATAATAAAAAAGATGCCTGGTTAATAAGGCAGATCATGGTGTTTGCAAATTCTTCAGCGGTTTTTTTCCCCCAATCAGACTTGTCTGGCCTATCATACCTCACCTTGATCGATTCCGGGTCGTCCTTTTTCCACTGACGAAGTCTGTGTTGGCGTAAAAAATCTTCGTAGTCAAGAAGAAGTTCTCCAGGGCTTGCACGAGCTACATTGGTAAGTTTAATTTCAATTTTTTTTGATGTCGCTGCTGCAATACTGCCTTCTGCGATATTTTGTACGCCGCTTCTTGCTGCCTGTACCATCTGGTCATGAGTGCGGGACGCTTATCAATAAAGCGGTTACAGAAAACAATGGTTGCATCATACACCTGTTGCGCAACCTGGAAGCTGCGAAGTTTACGAAAACCACCGTGTGCAGAGAAAAGATCGCTCATACTTTCACCTCCAAAGCTGAATAAACCGCTCGCACTTTGCTGTATCTCAGTTTCGATAAATTCAACAGATACTGTTTTTAGATAGTAAAGATCTACATTGGAAGTTTCGAATTAAAATTTAGGATCAGTATTACTTTGAATTGTTTGCTCATTTCGAGCAAAGGAGCCGAAAAGATAGATTTTAACGATATGAAACAGTTTCAGGGAAAAATTCGCGATCGGTTTTTAAAATCCAAATGTTTTTTAATGATTACTCATTTTTTCTCAGCAGGCCTATTCTCTGGTCTTCAATATGGTAAAATACATATTTACCCGGTTTCTACAACTCAATTGAAATCAACATTATCTGTAAATATTGTTTTAATTCATCAAGGTACATTCAATATTAAAACAGCGCAGCGTGAAATGAATTCTCTATTTACATCTTCAGCATTTTCACTTAAGGCCTCCCCTCAATAAAACTACAAACATCTTAAACTTGATCATGTATAATTTCCCTCCTCATTAATTGATTTTAACCCCAATTTCGGACAATACTCTTACTTCCGGTGGGGACGGAGGAACCTTTCAAACTCTTGTCTCATTCACCTCTGAAACACAATCTATTTTCCACTATCTCATTCAATAGTGATAAACATCAGGAGCGAACATGAAAAAGTATGATATAGCACTCTACCCAGGCGATGGGATTGGAATCGAAGTAATAGCTGAAGCTAAAAAAGTGCTCAACACCGTAGCAGATAAATTAGGTTTTTCATTGAATATTACCGAATTCCCTTGGGGACACAGGTACTGGAAAGAACATGGAAAAGTAGCACCTGATGATTTTCTGAGCATTCTAAGCGATTACCCGGTGATTCTTCTTGGCGCAATCGGTGATCCGGCAAATGTTCCTGATCACATAACACTTGTTCCACTAATAGAGATGCGACAAAAATTCGATCAGTACGCATGTGTTCGCCCGGCAAAGCTATTCTCCGGTGTACGTTCTCCTTTAGCGGACAGAAAGGCAGGTGAAATCGATCTGGTGGTGATCAGGGAAAATTCGGAAGGAGAATATGTCGATGCAGGCGGGTTTTTTAAAAGTAAAACTTCCGATGGAATGGCAATGCAGACAGCGATACATACCCGCAAAGGTGTAGAAAGAATAATCCGTTATGGTTTCGAGACTGCCAGAAAACGTAAAAACAAGCATCTGACAATGGTGACAAAATCCAATGCCCTGAAATACGGAATGGTTTTCTGGGATCAGGTACTGCAGACTATTGCACCCGAATATCCTGATGTCAAAACTAACAAATACCATGTTGATGCCATGTGTATGGCCCTTGTACAAAAACCTCAGGTTTTTGATTGTATCGTGTGTTCAAATATGTTTGGAGATATAATCAGCGATCTTACAGGCGCAATTTCCGGAAGCATTGGTTTGGCTCCAAGCTCAAATATCAATCCGGAGCGTTTGTATCCTTCACTGTTTGAACCGGTACATGGATCTGCACCCGATATCGCAGGTAAAAATGTGGCAAATCCGGTTGCCGCTATCAGAAGTGCAGCAATGATGCTTGATTTTCTGGGAGAAAGTGAAGCTGCTGCGATGATTGAAAACATTGTTGAGTCGTATCTCAACGATCAGAAATTTCTTACCAGAGATTTAGGCGGGAATGCTACTACAAGTGAAGCCGGCTCTGAAATAATCAGAAGAATTAATAGCAGATAATTCGATTTTCTAATGCAGTGGCATCAGATTTTAAAACAGGGCTTTCTGCCCTGTTAAGTCATACTCTTAAAAAATGATTTCCTGCACTACGATATCCACCCTCAACACACTGTTTCCTTTTCGGGATTTTGCATTTTAATTTTTTACTACTTTAGCCATAAACAATTATATTGTTGAGTATAACTTACGAGCTTCCCTGTATCATACAAACTGGCCGCATATCTTAAACCTCATCGAAAGGACCTGTTCATGAGTGCTTTAACTGATCGCCATCCTAAGGAAAAGTTGTACTATTCAGTGTGCCTGGGTTTTTCTTTGATAGCTTACACGGCTGTAATATTAGTGTTGTATTATTTGGCATCACCAGTTTCAGTCTTAGTTCTTTTGGTTACGATATTAACAGGTGCTCTGTCGTTGTGGATAACTGAACAGTTTTTCAAAGCGTTAGTTTTTGGTAATGCCGTAAAAATAACAGAGCTTCAGTTTCCAGGGATTCACGCGATTATTCAAAAGCAAATACAGGCATTGGGTTTGGAAAAAGAGATAGATGTCTTTATCTATAATGGCCAGGGGTTAATAAATGCTATTGCCCTCAAGTTTATATCCAAAAAGTATGTGATACTGATGGCGAATCTTGTCGATCTCATGTTAAAAAGAGGTGCTTATCCGGAACTGGAAATGATTATTGGCCATGAACTGGCACATCATTCTTTAAAACACACATCTTTATTCAGGGTAATTGCTTTATGGCCTTCCAATGTAATTCCACTGTTAGGTTTGGCTTATTCCAGAGGATGTGAATATTCTGCAGATAAGGTTGCTTTCGAGCTGACAAAGAGCAACAAGTCTGCAATCAGGGGTCTTCTCTCGATAACGTTGGGTAGTGAAGCTTTATCCAATGAGATGGATATTAAATCCTTTGTATACCAGGAGAGAAGTGTACCGGGATTTTTTGGATTTCTGGCTAATGCTTTTTCCACCCATCCACGGATGACCAGAAGAATTGAAGAGCTGTTACCAAAATGGGATATGATTCAGGGGACAACCGCTGTCAAAAAAGAGGTTGTTTATGACGATTCACGATATAGTCCGAGTATGACCTGAAAGGT
>JAAYPC010000300.1 GCA_012519985.1 Fibrobacter sp. | reverse complement strand
TTGTAAGGATCCCACTCAAAAAGTATCTGCCCCTTTGGAACCTTCTGGTTATCTTTTACTTTCATAAAAGCACCATAAGGTACATTATAGCGATACCGCTCCCGCTCATGTTCGTCAAGAACAGCAAGCTCCCCGGCCCTGTTCATTACCACAGTACCGTTCTCATGCTCAACGGTTTCGATTGAATGATATCTTATGATTCCATCAATCTTTGCAACTTCTTTGGATTGAGCAATGAGTCGGGAAGCTGTTCCTCCAATATGGAAGGTACGTAAAGTAAGCTGAGTACCAGGCTCACCAATACTTTGAGCAGCCATTATACCTACAGCTTCACCCACTTCCACAATTTTTCCGGTAGCCAGGTTTCGACCATAACAAAGCCTGCAAACTCCCTGCATTGAATCACAGGTAAGAACTGAACGAATAACCACCCGCTCAATTCCGGTATTTTCTATTTTTTTAGCCATCTGCTCATCAATAAGGGTATTTATAGGACAGATAATTTCCTCGGTAACCGGATCATATATATCTTCCTGGGAAACGCGGCCAATAATACGGCTTGACAACGGCTCCATCACCTCGTCGCCTTCATGCAAAGCTTCAATTTCGATACCCTTAGAAGTACCACAATCTTCCTCAGAAATAACCACATCCTGAACCACATCAACAAGACGACGGGTAAGATATCCGGCATCAGCAGTCTTAAGAGCAGTGTCTGCCAAACCTTTTCTGGCACCATGAGTGGAAATAAAATATTCAAGCACCGTCAGTCCATCTTTGAAATTGGAGATAATCGGGTTTTCGATAATCTCACCAACTGCTCCGGTGATTTTTTTCTGAGGCTTCTGCATTAGACCGCGCATACCGGCAAGCTGCTTAATCTGATCTTTACTACCACGAGCCTGGGAATCCATCATAATGTATACTGGATTAAAGCCATCTTTGTCACTGGACAAATGCTCATGCATGATATCAGCAACCTGACTGGTGGTATGAGTCCACAAGTCGATGAGTTTATTGTATCGCTCACCTTCCGTAATAATACCACGGTCATACTGCTTTCTAATTCTGTTAACTTCCTCCATCGACTTTGCAACGATTTCCTTTTTCTCTTCAGGCACTACCAGGTCTTCGGCACCGAATGTAATACCAGCTCTGGTTGCATACTCATAACCTAAAGCTTTGATATCATCGAGAAACTTACATGTAACTTTGGTTCCTTTAGCCTTGTAAACCTCTTCGACAAAAGCCTGAACCCGCTTTTTGTTGAGCAGTTCATTTTTAAATTCAATTCCTTTTGGTACTGCAGTATTAAAAATGACCCGACCCGGAGTAGTCTCTATGATCTTTCCATCATATCTGACTTTGACCTTGGCATGAATATCCACCTGTCTGTCAGCAACCGCATGCAATACTTCTTCTACACCGGCAAAAGCCCGTCCTTCACCTTTTCGGTTCGGAGCCATCTTAGTCAGATAATAAATACCCAGAACGATATCCTGAGTAGGAGTCATGACCGGATGACCAGAAGCTGGGCTGAGCAGGTTATTTGCACTCAACATCAAAAACCGACACTCAAGCTGAGATTCAAAAGACAAAGGTACATGCACGGCCATCTGATCACCATCGAAATCAGCGTTAAAGGCAGTACAGACAAGCGGATGCAATCTAATGGCTTTTCCTTCCACAAGAACCGGAAAGAATGCCTGTATTCCCAGTCGATGCAATGTCGGAGCACGGTTTAAAAGAACCGGATGGTCTTTAATGACCTCTTCCAGAATATCCCAAACCTCCGGTCTCTCCTTTTCAACAAACTTCTTGGCACTCTTAACAGTCTGAACCAGCCCCTTTTCTTCAAGCTTCTGAATCACAAAGGGTTTGAACAGCTCAAGAGCCATCATTTTTGGAAGACCGCACTGATGTATCTTCAGCTCCGGCCCTACTACGATAACACTACGGCCCGAGTAATCAACTCGTTTTCCCAAAAGATTCTGACGGAAACGCCCCTGTTTACCTTTCAATAAATCACTGAGCGATTTTAAAGGACGTTTACCTTCACCTTTTACAGAAAAGGTTCTCCTTCCATTGTCAAATAGCGTATCCACTGCTTCCTGAAGCATTCTCATTTCGTTACGCAAGATGACATCCGGAGCCTTTATTTCGATAAGCTTTTTAAGCCTGTTGTTGCGGTTTATTACTCTTCTATAAAGATCATTAAGATCGGAAGTAGCAAAACGCCCACCCTCCAGTGGGACCAGAGGACGAAGATCGGGAGGAAGCACAGGTAAAACACGAAGAACCATGTTTTCGGGTTTATTTCCAGATCTCAGAAACGCTTCAGCAATGCGAAGTCTTTTAAGATGTTCCTGACGACGCTGCTCTGAAGATTCAAGCTTTATTTTTGAACGCAGATCTATTGCGAGCTCTTCCAGATCCAAAGTGGCCAGCATCTCCAGCACAGCCTCACCACCCATTTTTGCCACAAACTGCTTATCCTGTTCCTCAAGTTCAATGAATTCATCTTCACTTAGGAGCATCCCTCGACGCAGGTTGGTATTACCCGGATCAATTACCACATAAGATTCGTAATAAACGATTCTCTCAAGTACAGTGTTGGCTAACCCCAGAAGATAACTTACATGAGAAGGAACGCTTTTAAGAAACCAGATGTGAACAATTGGTACAGCCAACTCGATATGCCCCATCCGCTCCCTACGCACCTTGGAATGAGTAACCTCGACTCCACAGCGGTCGCAGACTACACCACGATAGCGAATCCTTTTATATTTTCCACAGTTACACTCCCAGTTACGCACCGGGCCAAAGATTTTTTCACAGAACAGGCCGTCACGTTCCGGCTTGAAAGAACGATAATTAATAGTCTCGGGTTTTGTAACCTCACCGTATGACCAGTTTCTAATGGTATCTGGAGAAGCCAGTCGAACCGATACTCCCGTTATCTCCTGAACTTTTTTGTCAAGATGGCTGATAAGTTCTGCCACGTATTACCCCCTGTATAAAGAGGAGTACCCCGAAGGTACCCCAACTGTTCAAATAATCAAGCAGCGGTTTCTTCACCGGTCAGAATATCAATATCCAGAGCAAGTGCTTTAATTTCCCGGACCAGAACCTTGAATGATTCAGGTATTCCGGCTTCGGGAGTATTTTCACCTTTGACGATTGCCTCATAGATTTTTGAACGCCCAGCCAGATCATCACTTTTAACAGTCAGAATCTGTTGCAGTGTGTAAGCTGCTCCATACGCCTCCAATGCCCAGACCTCCATCTCTCCAAACCTCTGCCCTCCAAACTGGGATTTTCCACCCAATGGCTGCTGAGTAACCAGAGAATATGGACCGATGGAACGTGCATGGATTTTATCATCGACCAGGTGACACAATTTAAGCATATATATAGGACCTACAGTTACCTGGTGATCAAAAGGTTCTCCCGTACGCCCGTCACGAAGCTGAATTTTTCCACTTGTTGGTAACCCAGCCTCTTTTAACAAATCAACTACGTCATCGTAACTTGCTCCATCAAAAACCGGTGTGGCGATTCTTATTCCCAGCTTTTGAGCTGCCCATCCCATGTGGGTCTCAAGAATCTGTCCCACATTCATTCGGGAAGGTACTCCCAGAGGGTTAAGAATAATATCCACCGGGGTACCATCAGGCAAATAAGGCAAATCTTCCACAGGAAGAATCTTTGAGATTACTCCCTTATTACCATGGCGCCCAGCCATCTTGTCCCCAACAGAAAGTTTACGTTTTTTAGCTACATAGACCTTAACCAACTGTAGCACACCAGGTTTTAATTCATCGCCACGGACAACCTTGTCGATTTCCTTATCCAACTTATCTTCGAGTTTTGCAATGAGATCATTAGCTCTGTAAAGCACTTCTTCCGCTTTACTATTCTTCTCCTCATCTGAGCATAGTCCATCCTTAAAAGAGATATTACGGAAATCAAGCTTAGAAAGCATTGTTCTGGTCCATTTTTTCCCTTCAGGAATGATGACTTCACCAGTATGAAAATTGCAAACTTCTTTGGATACGGTATCAGAAAGAAACTCTGTCAATCGATCCAGTCTTACCTTTTCGATTTCGGTAATCTGATCGGTTATCTCAGCCTTCAACTCATCAATTCTTTTTTTATCTTTCTTTTTGGAACGTTTGTCACGCTCTTTTCTGGAATAGATTCTGGTATCAATTACAGTGCCTTTTAATCCCGGAGGAGCTTTTAAGGAAGAGTCTCGTACATCACCAGCCTTCTCACCAAAAATTGCCCGTAACAAACGCTCTTCAGGAGAAAGCTCAGTCTCCCCTTTCGGAGTAACCTTTCCTACCAGAATGTCACCAGCTTCGACCTCGGTACCGATTCTGATAACACCGTTTTCATCCAGATTCTTAAGAGCATCCTCACTGACATTAGGAATTTCTCTGGTAAGTTCCTCTGGTCCCCGCTTGGTATCACGAACCTCAGTTTCGAAAACTTCAATGTGCACAGAGGTAAAGACATCTTCAGCAACAAGACGTTCAGAAATTATGATTGCATCTTCGAAATTGTAACCCCGCCAAGGCATAAAAGCAGCCATTACATTTCTTCCCAAAGCAATCTCACCAGAATTAGTAGCATGACCGTCAGCCAGAACATCACCAGCATTTACCTTCGTTCCAGCTTTAATGCAAACCTTCTGGTTAATACAGGTGTCCTGATTTGATCTTTCAAATTTAACCAGTTCATAGGTGTCAAATTCAGTCAATCCCAATATATCATTGGAATCTTTTGACCGGATTTTTCTAACCACAATTTTGTTAGCATCCACCTTCTCTACAACACCTGGATTTTTGGCTACTATCAGGCAACCTGAATCCACGGCTGCTCTGGCTTCCAAACCGGTTCCTATATATGGAGGTTCAGTCCGAAGTAAAGGAACCGCCTGACGTTGCATGTTTGAACCCATCAAAGCCCGGTTAGCATCATCATGCTCCAGGAATGGAATCAACCCAGCAGCGATACTTACCAACTGCATGGGAGAAATATCCATAAAAGAGATCTCCTGTGGAGCCACTACCGGGAAATCACCTCTGTATCTTGCAAAGATCAGTTTTTCCAGGAATTTGCCTTTTTCATCGACAGGAGTGTTAGCCTGTGCAATAATGTAGTTGTCTTCCTGATCAGCAGTCAACCACACGATTTCTCCTGTCAGAGCACCATTTTCTATTCTCTGGTAAGGAGTTTCAATAAACCCGAACGAGTTAAACTTGGCAAATGTGCTCAGTGATGCGATCAAACCGATGTTAGGTCCTTCAGGTGTTTCGATAGGACAGAGACGTCCATAATGGGTATGGTGTACATCACGTACTTCAAATCCTGCCCGTTCACGGGTAAGTCCACCCGGTCCCAAAGCACTGACCCTTCTTTTATGAGTCAATTCAGAAAGGGGGTTTGTCTGATCAAGAAACTGAGAAAGCTGACTTGAACCAAAAAAGGCCTGTATCACAGTAGAAACGGTACGCGCATTAATTAGATCCTGAGGAGTAATGTTTTCGGTGTCTCTGAGACTGAGACGCTCCTTTATTGTACGTACCATTCTGGTTAAACCTACTGCAAACTGTGCAGCCAGAAGTTCACCAACAGAGCGTACCCGGCGATTTCCGAGATGGTCGATATCATCAATAAATCCCACCCCATCATTCAAGCCAATTATGTATTTGAAAGCCGCAATAAAATCATCTCTGGTCATAGTGGTAACCCCTTCAGGCGGAATTACCCCCAACCTTGTGTTCATCCTGTAGCGTCCAACATTGCCCAGATCATACCTTTTCTCATCAAAGAAAAGTCTCTGAATCAGATTCCGAGCAGTTTCCACATTAGGTGGATCTCCCGGACGCATCGTAGCATACATATAGAATAATGCTTCTTCTTCAGACTTGGTAGTATCTGCAGCCAGAGTGTTACGAATAATCATGTTCTCTGGATTTGAAACATCTTTTAGAATTTCCACAGCCTCGATGCCATTTTGAAGAAGTTTTTTCCAACGCTCTTCATTGATTATTTCATTTGCATCGATAATAATCTCACCAGTATTTTCGTCGAAAACCGTTCTGGCATTAACACTGCCAATTATTTTCTCCATGTTTCCATCATTGACAGCCACCCTGACAGTATCGTGAAACAATCCCAGAATCATTTCATCCGTCGAATATCCCAGAGCCCTGAGCAGAACTGTTGCGGGCATCTTCTTGCGGCGGTCTATATTTACTGTCAGCACATCATCCACATCCAGCAGCAGCTCAACCCATGATCCTCTCTGAGGAATAATTCTGGCAGTAAGCAGCTTTTTACCATTAGGATGAATAACTTCATCAAAGGTAATTCCCGGCGAACGATGAAGTTGGCTTACAATAACCCTCTCGGCACCATTAATTACGAAAGTACCACGTTCAGTCATAAGCGGAATTTCTCCGATATAGACTTCGTTGGTAATCTTTTCTACGAATTTTTTAGTTTCCCCGTCCTGTTCATACACCAACAGAGACATATCCACTTTCAGCGGAGCTGCATATGTCATGCCTCTTTCTTTACATTCTTTAAGGGTGTATTTAGGAATGCCAAGTTTATATCCCTCATATTCCAGGGAATAGTACCCTTTGACATCATTTACAGGAAACAGACTGAGAAACGCCCCATGCAATCCCTCTTTTTTTCGCATACGCGGAGGCGTATCAGGCTGTAAAAAAACTTCGTAAGATCTAGTCTGGATCTCAAGAAGATTGGGAAGTTCAGCCACCCTCTTGATCCGGGAATAGCTTTTTCTTTCAACCATTCGCACATCCCCTCGATGTTGTTAGCTATGAAATAGATAGCTTTAAATAATATATAAATAACACAAAACACCTTGGCTACAAGGTGTTTTGTGCTAAATCAAGTAAATTAGACAGAAATTTAATAGATACGTGGATATCACGCTTTCCGGCAAGCAATTATTTAATTTCGACGGTTGCGCCGTTTTCTTCCAGTTTTTTCTTTAACGCCTCAGCATCTTCTTTGCTGATCGCCTCTTTAACAGCTTTTGGAGCACCTTCTACCAGGTCTTTAGCTTCCTTCAGTCCCAAACCGGTAACCTCACGAACGACCTTGATCACCTGAATCTTTTTATCACCAGCAGACTTGAGAATCACATCAAACTCTGTTTTCTCTTCCGCAGGTGCAGCGGCAGCAGGTGCAGCTGCAACAGCAGCAACTGGTGCGGCAGCCTTGACATCAAACTTTTCTTCAATTGCTTTGATAAGATCGGAGAGCTCTATAACCGTCATGCCTCCAATAGCATCAATTATTTCTTCCTTAGTTAAGGTAGCCACAATGAACCTCCATTTAAATGAATGAGTTTAATTTCGTTTTTAATTCTTCACTTATTGTGCTTGTTCCTTTTTTTCTTTGAGGGCGTTCAGAGTACCCACAAATTTTGAAAGGAAAGAGTTAAGTACACCTGCAAATTTGCCCATAGGAGCCTGCAGACAACCAAGTAACTGTGAAAGCAGTACTTCACGGCTGGGAAGATCTGCCAGCTTAATGGCATCATCGCCTTTAAAGACACTCCCTTCCACATAAGCGATTTTCAATCCAAGAAGATCCTTATTTTCTTTTTGAAAATCTCTGATGATTTTTGCCGGAACCGTGCCTTCATTTCTGGTGACTGCTACCGCTGTTGGACCTTTAAAATGAGGAATCAAATCATCTTTACCAACTCTGGAACAAGCGATTTTGGCCAGAGTGTTTTTTACCACTATGAATTGAATTCCGTTTTTTCTCAGGTCGGATCTCAGTTTGGTAGTTTTTTCGACATTAATCTTGTTGTTATCAGCCAGAAAAATTCCTGTTGCTTCCTGAAATTCTTTTTCAAGAAACTCGATATCCGCTGTTCTTTCAGCTTTTGTCGACATTTCTAAACCCTTTTTATGGTAACCACAAGTAAATTACATTTTCAAATCATTAGCATTTATTTTCAGCCCTTGCCCCATAGTGCTTGAGAGACTGACTTTTTTAATGTATTGTCCCTTTGCAGTAGCAGGCTTGGCCTTCAAAACAGCGTCCATAAATGCTTTTGCATTTTCCAGAATCTTCTGAGTTTCAAAAGAAAGCTTTCCCAGAGGTGCATGCAGAATTCCCGCCTTTTCGACTCTGAATTCTACTTTACCTTTTTTCATTTCCTTTACGGCTTTGGAAACATCCATAGTTACAGTTCCAACTTTGGGATTTGGCATCAAGCCTCTGGTACCCAGGATTTTACCCAGTTTTCCAACGACTTTCATCATATCCGGGGTAGCAATAACAGCATCAAATTCCAGCCATCCGCCTTTAATTTTTTCTGCCAGGTCATCACCGCCCACATAATCGGCACCGGCTTCTTTTGCTTCTGCTTCTTTTTCTCCCTGAGCAAAAACCAAAACTCTTATTGTTTTACCTAATCCATGCGGAAGTACAGCAGCACCACGTACGGCCTGCTCGCTCTTTCTTGGATCCACACCCAGCCTGACAGCTACTTCCACTGTCTCGTCAAATTTAACTGCTGAATTTGACTTCAGAAATTCGATAGCCTCAACAGCACCATACTCTTTGGTTTTATCGACTTTCTTATAAACTTCATTATACTTCTTACCATGTCTCATTAAACTGATCTCCCTATTTATAAGGCAAGCTCTATTGAGTAACATTGACACCCATACTTCGGGCTGTCCCCATTATCATTCTTACAGCCGCCTCCAGACTTCCAGCATTAAGATCGGCGAGTTTCATCTCAGCGATTTTTGTCACCTGGGCCATAGTCAGTGACCCGATTTTTTCTTTATTAGGAACACCAGAACCTTTCTCTTTCCCCAGCTCTTTCATTATCAGAACTGCTGCAGGAGGTGTTTTGGTAATAAATGTAAAAGACCGGTCAGAATAGACTGTAATAACCACTGGGATAATTAGTCCCTGAGAATCCTTTGTTCTAGCATTAAATGCCTTACAGAATTCCATAATATTGACACCCTGCTGACCAAGCGCAGGTCCCACCGGAGGAGCAGGATTGGCAGCACCACCGGGTATCTGCAGTTTAACTTGTCCAACAATTTTCTTAGCCACTTTTCAGACTCCCTTTATATTTCAGCTTATTGGAGTAACATGCATGAAATCGACTTCCACCGGGGTCGATCTTCCAAACACACTCACCATTACTTTTATTTTACCTTTTTCAGGATGAATCTCATCGACCACCCCATCAAAATCTTTAAAGGGTCCCTCTTTAATCTTCACAGCATCACCGATTTCAAAAGGAACTTCAGAAACTTGTTGACGGGATATTTTTTCGGACTGTCCCAGAATTCTACGCACCTCTTCTTCGCGAAGCGGCTGAGGCTTATTACCACCAACAAAACCGGTCACCCCCGCAGAACTTCTTACCGCATGCATAGTCTCCTTGGTAAGCTCCATCTCTACCAGGATATAGCTTGGGAAAAACTTTCGAGTACTCTTAAGTTTTTTTCCATTTTTAACCTGTACCACATCCTGAGTAGGCATAAGAACCTGTTTTATCTGCTCGCCCATCTCCCCAGACTGAATCAGTTCAGTAAGGTATTGATGAACTTTAGATTCCTGCCCTGAGTAGGTGTGTACTACATACCATCGTGTCGCCATTGAGTACCTCTAAATTATTGTCCTAATTGGCCTGATTTAAAGATGAAACTCATGATAGTCAGGAAAAGACTATCGCATGCAAATACATATAACGAAACGACGATACTCAGGATAATAACGAGCAAAGTAGCTCCACTTACTTCGTTTTTCGAAGGCCAACTAACCTTGGCCATTTCCAAACGAACATCTTTGAGATATTGAATAAACTTCTGCATGTTTTACCCGGAAATGCAGGCCTGGAGGGACTCGAACCCCCAACCAACGGTTTTGGAGACCGCTACTCTACCAATTGAGCTACAGACCTAATTTATTGTTTTACCAATCCGTCCCGACAACTACTTCCCGAAACCTTTATTTGGCTTCTTTGTGCATTGTTCTTTTCCGTTCAAATGGACAATATTTTTTAAATTCCACTCTACCGGAATGCTTACGCTTATTTTTTGTCGTTTCGTAATTACGCTGTTTACACGATGTGCACTCCAGCGTTATTCTTTCTCTTGGCATATTACCGCTCTTTTAAAAGTTGACGGATTGTTATTCAATGATTTCAGTGACGATACCGGCACCAACTGTACGTCCACCCTCACGGATAGCGAAATGAAGTTCTTTCTCCATGGCGATAGGTGCAATCAACTCAACATCCATTGCAGCGTTATCACCAGGCATAATCATTTCCACACCCTCTGCCAGCTTAATCGACCCAGTCACATCAGTTGTTCTGAAGTAGAACTGAGGACGATAACCAGTGAAGAACGGTGTATGACGTCCACCTTCTTCTTTTGAGAGAACGTAAACTTTTGCCTTGAACTTTTTATGAGGTGTAATTGATCCGGGCTTTGCCAAGACCATACCACGCTCAATCTCATTCTTATCTATTCCACGCAGAAGTGTTCCAATGTTATCACCAGCCTGTGCCTGATCCAACAGCTTGCGGAACATCTCCACACCAGTAACAACTGTTTTTCTGGTCGGCTTCAGACCAACGATTTCAACTTCATCACCAACTTTTACAGTACCACGTTCCACTCGTCCGGTAGCCACTGTACCACGTCCGGTAATCGAGAAAACATCTTCTACAGACATGAGTAAAGGTTTGTCAATTTCGCGAACAGGGTCAGGAATAAAAGAATCGATAGCGGCAAGAAGATCAAGTATCGGTTTTGCTTTTTCAGGATCTTCCGGATTGGTCAGAGCAGCGATTGCACTTCCACGAATAATCGGAGTATCATCACCAGGGAACTCGTACTTGGAAAGCAGTTCGCGGATTTCAAGTTCAACCAGTTCCAGAAGTTCAGGATCATCAACTACATCGACCTTGTTAAGAAACACTACGATGTAGGGAACACCAACCTGACGGGCCAGAAGAATGTGCTCACGAGTCTGAGGCATTGGGCCGTCTGCAGCACTCACCACCAGAATTGCACCATCCATCTGAGCAGCACCAGTAATCATATTTTTAACGTAGTCAGCATGACCTGGACAGTCAACATGTGCATAATGCCGATTTTCTGTAGAATATTCCACATGTGAGGTTGCAATTGTCAGAATCTTTGTTTCATCACGACGTCCCTGGGACTCTGATGCTTTCGCTACTTCATCATAAGAAATAAACTTGGCCAGACCCCTGACAGCAGAGACTCTGGTGAGAGCAGCCGTTAAGGTAGTTTTACCATGATCAACGTGCCCGATTGTACCTACATTTACGTGGGGTTTGGAACGCTCAAATTTTTCCTTTGACATGGAAACCTCTCATTATATGGTGTAAGTTTGAATAATTATAACCGTATATTAACTAAGCCGGTCCATTATCACGACTAAAACAAAAGCCCACGACGGGACTCGAACCCGTGGACCTCATCCTTACCAAGGATGTGCTCTACCAACTGAGCTACATGGGCGGTAAATGAAAACAAGCGGGCAATGAGATTCGAACTCACAACAGCCACCTTGGAAGGGTGGAGCTCTACCATTGAGCTATGCCCGCAAATTTTCTAATGGGCAGGGGTGGTTTCGAACCACCGTAGGCCGAAGCCAATGGATTTACAGTCCATCCCCTTTAACCACTCGGGCACCTACCCAATTTATCTGGAGCCGATGGAGGGATTCAAACCCCCGACCATTCGATTACAAGTCGAATGCTCTATCAACTGAGCTACATCGGCTTATGCCTGTAGAAAAAAGTCTATCAAATATAATTTGGTCAAATTATGGAAGTCAACATGTTTTAATGAAAACTATTTTTTTCCTTTTTTGAACACCAAATCCACTATTCCATATTTTTTTGAGTCTTCTGCAGACATAAAAAAATCACGATCTGTATCAACCTGAATCTTACTTATAGTTTGCCCAGTATGATCAGCTAAAATCTGATTCAGATTATCCCTCACCCGAAGCATCTCTTCTGCCTGAATCTGAATATCTGATGCAGGTCCAAACATATTCCCCGAAATCAAAGGCTGATGAATCAAAACCCTGGCATGCTCCCAGGCCTGACGTTTCCCCTTGGTACCAGAACACAATAACACTGCCGCCATACTGGCCGCCTGCCCCATACATACTGTTACTATGTCGGATTTCGCAAATTGCATTGCATCATAAATCGCCAGCCCCGAAGAAATTACACCGCCAGGACTATTTATATAAAGAGTAATATCATCTGAACTCTGCATGTCAAAATAAAGTATCCGCTTAACGATTGCTTCAGCAGACTCATCATTTATCTCACCCCAGAGAAAAATCTGTCTCCGTTTCAACAGTTGCTCTTCCATCTCGTTACCTGAGAACAGCTTTCTCATGTTTTTCATAAAATCCTCATTCTTATCTGCAGCCATGGCTCAAGTCTCCTTTTAATGAGTTCAATGTCCTTACCTACTATTTTTCCTGGAAGCTTGTGTAACTGTTATGCCCGGTTCCTCAAGGCAGAGAAAATCCTGATGGAATCAAATCTTTGGCAGGTCTTTATTTTACATTTCTGCAGTCATTTTGTATCTCTGCCACAGTACTCCTGCAATCATTAAGTTCATGAACAGATAAGCCAGATACATATACTGCATTCTGCATGCCAGAGTGCTTACCCTGCCAGCGATAGCTTCCAAAGGCAAGTCCCGAAGAAATCAAAGAATCTTTGGTAAAATCACCGGTCCATAAATATAGATAAAGGAAAAGGGAAAATTAAAAAAAAAGCACTTACATCTATTCGCGTGCTATCCAATGACTTTTATCATGATCTGTGAAAATCGATCATGGTATTTATTGTTGATAAAAATCTTTTACAGAGGTAATCACAATTTTTGCTGTTGTTCTGAAAGCTTCCACCAGGATAACCCTGGTTCCTAAGTTTGCTTCATTCCCTCTTCAATGGAAGAGGTCCTAATCCAAAGAGATGAAACTTTACTGAACCCAAACAACATTTCTGTAAACTTCAGCTAAAAAGTCATTAAAGTATTGTACCTTTATCGATCCCCTGATGATTTCATTTACCGGAAACATTACAAATAAATTTATATTGAACACACAGTAAAACATCCATCCCGATATTCATTTGTCGGATGGGATGGGGACCTTACCGGAAATTCAACCACTGCTACACTAAAGGTCTATTGTGATATGACTATCACCGCTATTTATAAAGATATAAAAGCACAGGACCTGGTTGATGATTGTGAAGATAACGACCATATAACCAACCTGGGTTCCGAATGGTTTACCTATACCGATGTTGCAGACAAAGGAAAGTCAACAATTACTCCGGTTACCAAAGAGGATGAAATCTTCTTTGAAATGACTGCCGGAGGTTACAATAATTCAGAATATGCAGCAAAGATCGATTTTAAACTGGATAAAGGTGATTTTGAATATGATCCCTTTGTAGGCCTTGGTTTTGAGATGGCACCTGATGGAGAACCAGTTGATATCAGCTCTGCCACCGGTATCAGTTTTTTCTATAAGGGAGATTTCGGAGATGCCAAATGTGCTCTCAAAATCGAAT
>JAAYPC010000299.1 GCA_012519985.1 Fibrobacter sp. | reverse complement strand
TGTCCTCTGTATAAAAAGATCCGGTGTTGATATAATCAGAACTATAATATTTAAAACATAATACTGTGTTATTGTTTTGTAATTCTTCAAAAGAAAGGGGATTCCTTTTGTTTGTTTTTAAATAATGTAACAGAAGTAGCAATCACTCAGGTAAAAAGCCCTGCTGTTACATTCGTATTACAGTGAACTTTGTATTACTGTAATAGCAGAACCTGCATTGACAAGTTCGCATCTTTGCCATCTTCTTACAGAATTAATTCTGAAAATCTTATCACAATCCAAAAGGTCCTCTATTTTAAGTCTTGCCTCTTCGATCATTTTATTTTCCAGAAGATGGTTCCTGAAGGTCCCTGCCAATAATCCACAAGACACCTCAGGAGTAAGATAACTGCCGTTTTTCAATAACACCAGGTTAGCTGAAGTAGTTTCGGTAAGGTATCCGTTTTCATTCCAGAAAATTACATCCTGACCACCCGAAGAGGACCGTAGCGCTTCTTCAAAAACCTGCCGTCTGGTGGTCTTATGATAGAGGTATATATTGGTAGAGTTGACCGGTGAACGCGCTATCGAAACCAGAACCGGTTCTTCAATCGAAATGACCGGTGTTAGTGAAGACTCGATATGACCATTTTTATGCACAACGCAACGGACCTTTACCGGATAGTCCGGCAATGTTTCCTTTAGTTTTATCAGAAATTGAACAAGTGAATTTTCATCGATTTTAAAACCAAAATAACGGCAGGAATTAACACATCGTTTAATATGTGAATCAAACAGAAAATATCCTTCCTCTTTCGTGTGCAGTAAAGATTCGATCAATTGAAAATCAGAAAATACGCCCTGTACGATCTTCGCTTTGGACAAGCACTCATGAAATTCATTTTTACTGTCAGAATCCCACACAATACCACTTCCAACGTTGTAAGTAATGCTGCTATTCGAGTAATCGACAGTAGCAGTACGAATTGCGACATTAAAGACCGCCCTTTTCTCAGGAGTGGCATAACCGATCGAGCCACAATAGATACCTCGAGGTCTTTTTTCCAGTTCATGAATTATTTGACTTGTTCTGATCTTTGGAGCTCCGGTTATCGAAGCGCAAGGGAAAAGCGCCTTGAAAACCTGTGGAATGGCCCAATCAGTCTGAGACTCTACTGTAGAAGTCATCTGAAAAACGGTCTCATATTTTTCTATTTCAAAAAGATTTGTTACTTTCACTGAACCGGTTTTTGAAATCCTGCCAAGATCATTGCGTATCATATCTACGATCATTATATTTTCTGCCCGGTTTTTATTACAGTTAAAAAGTTGTGATGACATCAGGTCATCCTCTGCTGAAACCACCCCTCGTGGTGCAGTGCCTTTCATGGGTTTACAGGTGATGCGGTTATCATTCAGGGAGAAAAAAAGCTCCGGAGAAAATGAGCAAAAAGAATAGGATCCTGTGTCAACGAATGCCGCATAGGGGGATGGGTGGTGAATCACCAGATGGTGAAAGAAATCAAAAGGATCTCCCCTGTATTCCGATTTCAGATCAAAAGTGTAGTTTACCTGATATGTATCACCACTGGCGATATAGTCTTTTATAATTGAAATATTACGGTGGTAAGTCTCTTCTGAAATCTGAGGTGTCCAGTCAAGTGAAGGAAACTGACAATTTAGTTTTTTAGATAAGATAAAATCCTTTGGTTTATTGAATATGGCAAACCAGAGTTTAGGCAATTTAGAACTGTAAACCGGGATTTCAGGTTCGAAAGCAGACGATGATTCATAGGTGAGAAACCCGGCTATATAGCAGCCATGGTCCAGATTTCTCTGAAGTTCCTCAAGACAATCGATTACCAGGTGAGTTTCACAGGTTTCTATTACCGTCAATGGTTTTTCGAACAGAAGCCACTTCCCGTTATCGTGGATCAATACGCAGGGGCTATCCATTTTTTTGTTCATATTCTTTTGATGTTATCTGTTGTAATATGAAAAACTGGTTATGTATGCG
>JAAYPC010000298.1 GCA_012519985.1 Fibrobacter sp. | reverse complement strand
GTCTTTACTCTGACTCGTATCGTCGTACGAGCCCAAGTGCAGGTCTTTACTCTGACTCGTATCGTCGTACGAGCCCGAGTGCAGATCTTAACTCAGACTCGTATCGTCGTACGAGCCCGAGTGCAGATCTTAACTCTGACTCGTATCGTCGTACGAGACCGAGTACAGATCTTAACTCAGACTCGTTTCGTCATACAAACCTTGAGTGCAGATCTTAACTGAGACTGGTATCGTCGTACGAGACTCAGTGCAGATCTTAACTGAGACTGGAATACCGTTACCAGCCTGAATAAAGATTTTATCTGATTCTGGAAACCAGTTTCGAACCCGGCAGCCAATAATTTCAAATATCACATAAGGCTGTTATAACTTTAATATCAATATCTTAAAAGAAATGCCCCATATAGGCTAAAAAATATCTTCATTGTTACCATATTTTTGATATATTATCTCACATGACTTCTTCGACTAACCAAAAGATCGACATTTTTAACTTCTTCAATTATTGTGAATATCTTCAGGCAGTCTATAACTGGAGAAAAGCACATGAAGATGGCTTTTCACATCGTCGATTCTCCCAGGAAGCTGGAATAAAAAGCCCCAACTATCTTCTTCGGGTTCTTAAGGGTGAACGAGCCCTTAGTGAAGAGTACTGTAAGAAATTCTGTACTGCTTTAAAATTGCAAAAAAACGAGGAAAGCTATTTTTTAACACTCGTCCAATTCAATAATGAAAAAAATATAACCCAAAAAGAGATCCTGCTCCGATCTCTGCTTTCACTTCGTTACCGGCGGGGTATCCATCGCATTAATGATAAAAAACTACAGTTCTTCAGTAAGTGGTACTATCCGGTGATAAGAGAACTGGCAACCATCATTAATTTTAAAAATGATTATGCCCTCCTTGCCCGTAAATGTATACCACGTATTACTGCTCAGCAGGCAGAAAATGCAGTCAACTACCTGCTAAAAAACGGATTCCTCATGATTGATGAATCTGGAAATCTGCTTCGCACAGATCCGGTAATTTCCAGCGGAGATGAAGTCTATTCCACAATTCTGCGAAATTATCACAAACAGACTCTCTCCCAGAGCATCGAAGCACTCAATACAATTGAGCAGGAAAACAGGGATATCTCTTCACTTACAATGAGCGTTTCCAGGAAAACATACAATCTGATTAAAAAAGAGATACAGGATTTCAGAAAACATTTGCTACAAATAGCCAAAGAGGATAATAATCCTGAATTAGTCTGTATAGCCGGTTTTCAGCTTTTTCCACGATCAAAAGTGATCTCTAAAACTCAAAAACGATGTGATTCATAATGAAAAAACTAACACACTGTAAAATGCCAATCATAATCATAGCTGCTGCCGGACTTTTTCTCCTGCTCAAATGTAGTGATCCTATTTCTGATGGTGGCTCAGAAGCCGGCAATGCAAAAATTGCAGGTATAATTGTCGATAAAAATGGTCTTCCAGCCGCTAACACGATAGTAACCCTTCTTCCATCTGACTACAATCCGGTTACCGATGAACCGATTGCCGATTCCTGTATCGATACTACTGACACCAATGGCATCTATCACTTTACAGTAGAAGAAGGCCACGTATATTCCATCGAAGCTGTACAGCAACAATCCCTTCTTCGGGCGCTTATCACCGGGATATCGGTAGATACCCAAGATTCTTCTATCGAAGCTTGTATGCTTTCATTACCCGGTGCAGTTCGCATTCTTGTACCAGATGAAAAATTTGAAACCCCCGGTTATATCTATATACCGGGAACGACTTTCTTTGTGAAGGTAAAAACGGAGAATGGATACACTCTGCTCGACTCGATACCTCCAGGAGTAATACCTTCAATATGGTATGCCTCAGAGGACAGTAGTTCGCCTTTTATTATGAGTCAAAATGTTGAAGTAACCTCTGGAGATACTACAACAGTGCTATGGCCTGGTTGGGAATACTCACAGGAGCTCATACTGAACACCTCCCCATCCGGTGCAGACATCTCTGAGGATATTATTAATTTCCCTGTACTTATAAGGCTTTCTGCAGCAAATTTCGATTTTAACGAAAGCATGCCAAACGGTGAAGATATTCGTTTTGTTTCGTCAACTGGCGAACTGCTTTTTCATGAAGTTGAGTTGTGGGATCGTGAAAACAAACATGCTGCTATATGGGTAAAGGTTGACACCATTTTTGGGAACAATGCTACACAATCAATAACCATGATCTGGGGAAATCCCTCTGCAACTGCTCCAGTAAATGGGAAATCGGTTTTTGATACCGCCGATGGGTTTGATGGTGTGTGGCATCTTGGAGAGGCAGCAGCGGAACCGTTTCTTGATGCCACCGGGAATCAATATAATGGCATGTCACCAGACACGTGCAGACCTCAAAAGCAAATAGGTATTATCGGTAATTGCCAGAAATTTGATGGCAATAACGATTACATTATCATGCCCAATACCGCCAGTAGTAAACTGAATTTCACAACAGATGACTACTTCACTATTAGCGCATGGGTTTCTTTAGATACACTTGACTATATATCACAGGTAATTGTTACAAAAGGTTATTCTCAGTACTTCCTGCGTTTTACCTATTTTCCTGCAGATTCTCCGCTCTGGGAATTCTCTGAATTTATTTCCCCCAACACCTGGCAGGCTTGCACAACTACTGCATACGCAAGACAATGGTCTTTAATCACCGGTGTTCGTGCCGGAGACCGTCATCTTCTCTATGTTAATGGAGTTCTTGTTGACAGTACTCCAAACAGTTACACCTCCTCGACATTATCAAGAGATACTTCGCAGGATATAACCATTGGCCGCTTTATGGAGTTGATTACTTTGCCTAACAATACAAATGAATACTGTTTTTTCATGGGAGCAATTGACGAGGTGAGAATAGAACATGGAGCACGCAGTAATGCCTGGGTAAGATTATGCTATATGAATCAGCGAAGTGATAATCGGCTGGTTATTTTTAAATAACTGTTCAGGTTAATATTTGATTGGTATTGAATTTTAACTGTGAAACATTGTTTAAGTATCTTTTTCCAGATAAAAGGTTCTGATAATGTCTATGAAGAGAAGCCAGATATTATTCATAAAACCGGAACCAAGGCAAAGTGCACTAAACTTATGATTGTGGATTAAGAAAGTCTCGGGGGGCGACAGCATAATGTAATCGTTAAAAAAATCATATTTTGGGATCAATGAGGGTACTGTCTACCGACCCAGAAGATTCTTAAGCGCTTAAAATTGACAGCTCAAGAGTGATTCTGGTGCAACCGGGAAGAGTGCTCTTTCAGGAGCTGTTTTTACTGTATAAAGAGACAGTAATTGGAATGCCAAATCTGCTGATCTGCCTGAAACTCCAATTCTGTCTGTTTGGTTTTAAAAAAGCACATATTGATTATTTAGAGTATTGTAAATATTAGGAGCAAGGAGAAGCTAACATGAAGAGAAAACTAATCTTGGCTGCAGTTATTACATTTTTTATTGTAAATGTAATTCAAAGCCAACCGCCATACAAATATCCGTGGATTATAAATTACCCTTATGGATTTAAGCCCAAAACCCTTACTGCTGAACACTTTGATAAGTGGTATAGTAGCTATAAATCGAGCCCATTGTTACAACAGTGCAACGGAGGAATCAGAACAGATGCTTATTCTGAAGAAAATGGTGTAACAAAAGTTGAATCTATGGGATGGGCAATGATTATTGCCGCATATATGGCAGATCAAGCTACATTTGACGGATTGTACAAGTTTTATAAGAGTAAACGTCAGGGCCATGGCATGATGGCCTGGAAAGTGACTTGCAATGGTGTTAATGATGGTGGAAGTGCAAGCGATGGAGATCTTGATGTTGCTTTCGCCATGGTTGTTGCTTCGTGGCAATGGGGAGGCAGTTATAAAGATGAGGCAGTTAGTCTTATTAACACTGTGAAAAAACTGATTGTTAATTGTGGTGGTACAACGGTAATCGCCGGCGGAATGGCGGGAATGGGTACTTATGGCGGATGCAATGAAACCGATATTTCTTATCATACTCCTGCATTTTTCCGGTGCTTCGCTGAAGTAACAGGTGATAATGCATGGAATAAACTGGCTGATGACACCTACACACTTTTGAATAACGGTGCGAATCCTACCACCGGGCTCATTCCAGACTGGCAGTCATTAAACGGAGGACAGGCATCGGGTGGGAGAAATCACAACTATGGGTTTGACGCCTGTCGTGCACCATGGAGAATCGCACTTGATTACCTCTGGAATGGAAATGAAAAAGCTAAAGAATGGTGTACAAAAATATCTAACTGGGCCTACGGTGTCGGGCCTTCAAAAATAGTTGATGGATATTCTCTTGATGGCAGAGCAATAGGCAGATACCATAACATGTCTTATGTAGGAGGTTTTGCGGTTGCAGCGATGTGTAACAGTCAGGAAGTTGCTGATGCTTTTGGAGCTGAAGTGGCAAAGATGCGATTTGACAACTACTGGTATCATGGGTTTCTGGGTAATTGCTATATGTTAACCATGATCGGCAATATGTGGCATGTCAGAAATGCGGAAACCGACAACATAAATAAAAGGTATCAAAATGCCATTAACCGTTCCATAGCAGTAAAAAATTTAAAGAATCGTAAACTGGAGCTGTCCGGAATCTCGAATGAAAACTATGTTACCTTAACCACCCTGCAGGGGCAATTAGCTAAAAAACTAAATATCACCGGAAAACAGAATTGTCTGCTCGACTTATCCTCATTGGAAAGTGGCTGTTATATTCTTTCGGTACACGGAAAGAATAATAACACTGCAATGCGACAGGTCATTTCAATTTTTTAATCTGCTGTTAATTCCTCCTTTTTGAGCGCTCCACTGCGAGCGCTCTGCAGGGAAAAACAAATTCCCTGTTTTTTAATTATATGTATGATATCAGTTGTTCCGGTTAACTTTTCATAATATCACTGTATCTTAAATTAATCACAAATTACAAATCACAAAATCCAAATTAAATGCTTTAAATTCCAAGCAGAAAAAGGAGTGAACAAATTAGAAATCTGAGGTTCAAAATTCGACAAAAACGGGATTCTTCTTTTGTTTGAAACTTGATTGATTATTGGAATTTGTTTAAGATTTGCTGCTTGAGATTATGAATTTATTTGAATATTTTAGCCACGTTATAAAGAATTCTTTTGTTTAATTAACCGGACTGCTGGTATAATATATAGGGTATAATCTTAACATAATGAGAGGTGTATGTTAACTCGGAAACGATCTGACATCTGAAAAAAAATGACCTCTTTGGAAACCTGGATGCACTAATCATAGAAAGCAGAAATTAAATGTTAAACAATTTTTTGTACGTGTAAAAAGATGCAAATATTATTACCCCAAAAAATTGATCTTTCAATAGGAACAAGTACCATGCTACAGATTCTTAAGTTTAGAATTAAAATTATATACCTGATATTTATAGTGCTGGCACAGTATTCTTTGGCGGCTGTATCTCCAGTGTCAGTGGATGTGGATCATGGATTTTATGATTCTGCATTCACT
>JAAYPC010000297.1 GCA_012519985.1 Fibrobacter sp. | reverse complement strand
TTTTAAACTCTTTTTTCATATCTGTTCGCCTTTGTAAAAGTTTCTACTGTTGAAGTTCCCAGTTTTTGCTTATGCGTGAAACGTCCCTTATATCAATCTTCTCAGTTCCACTTTCCGATAGTTTTACATTTATAGAAGGATCCCAGGCCTGATCGTCCGGTGTCATTTCCCAGTTTCTAGATGCTTTACTGATATCATGAATATCCACTTTGCCATCAAAGGTGATATCTCCCTGAAGATGAGTGGGGTAAACCAGAATGTGATTACCATTGCGAATAGCAAAACTGGACACACCCCTGGTTGAACCAATAAGTGAACTGCTCATGGAATCAGCAGTTACCAGCATCCCCCCACAACTTAGATTTTCGATAAAGGCGAGTGTAGAAAATGCGCTGTCAGGTTTGAAAAGCTTCAATTTTCCTTCAGAAAATGCAATCACCTCTTCTTTCCCATCCATATCAGTATCCAATAACAGGGCGGCGCCATTCAGACCGGTTAATGATAAACCATTTGGAGTTGTACACTCTTTGGCAAAAGCAATCGCAGGAACCGAATCGCTTCCGGTATTCAAATAAACCAATAAACCCTTGCCTGCATTGGCCACGATAAGATCCTTTTTGCCATCCCCGTTTGCATCGAATATGGTTGGATAAAGCCTGGAACCGTTTATTGAGATGAGAGTGTCCACAGTTGCGGTTTTTAAATCGATCCGTAGAATCTTACCGGTTTTAGTGGATAGAATGCAACTGAGATTTGCATTGTTGTTCCAATGAATAAAAGTGTGATGTAGAGAAGGTTCCAGAGTACCCGAGAAGATGGTATCCATAACAGAGCTGAAACGGGAATTATCTGTACTGTCTGTACCATAATAAGCGATGATTCCGGATGTGGTTGCAATCGACAGATCAAGAATGTGATCTCTGTTAAGATCGGCAAACGCGATGCTTCCATTATTGATCATCAGATTTGAAGAACCACATTTTAATGTGTCCGGAGAGAGCACCATCAATGGAATCGCTGGTTTTAGATCTACAGATAACGTGGTAGTAGTATCTGGTTTGATGTTGAAGGCTATCCGCTGAGAACGATATCCCGGTGCCTGAAATTCGAACCAGCAGGTTCCGGGAGCTCCGGAATAAACGGTTGAATCTACACCTATAAGTTTCCCTTTGTAACAATCGGAAGGGAAAGCATAGATCTGACAGCCTGATGGACGTGCACTTATCTTCAGTGACCCTGCTTTATTTATTGATATCATAACATTCATGCTGTCTGTGGAATTACCATCAGTTGCATAAAATGTTACCGGATAGCTTCCGTTAGTATAGCTTGCTGTCCAGTTAAAAATCGCAGATCCATCATTTCGTGTGACAAAAGAATAATCCGGCAGCATACATTGGACCGACAAGGTAGGAATCGAACCATTGTTGTCCGGATCGTATGCACGTATACGTATACTTACCCGTTCGCCTGGAAGAGCATTGACATCTTCGGCCTTGATAAAGACCGGTGTGCAATTTACATCTATGACCTGTACAGGAATTTTTATGGTATCATAAAGTTCTCCATCGGTTGCAGATGCAATGAAAAGGAATGTTCCTGAAACATCACATGCAGGACTCCAGCTTACCATTGCAGTGCCATTACCGTTATCGATTAAACGTGAACCCGAAGGAGCACTGAGTAGGCGCAGGATTGGGGTGGTACCATCGGGATCTGTAGCCCGTAAATTAAGAACCAGATTTTCGTTCTGTTGAATGGTTACATCAGAATGTGGTTCGAATCTTGGGCCGGTAATATTATCATTATTAATTCTGATGATTACTGCTTGTGAATCATAAGATAACGAATCGTCCCGATCGCAGGCGATGATTTTAATGATGAAAGTTCCGGTGTCTCTGGGCGTCCAGGAGAAAACAGCGTTACCATTGTTATCAGTGGTGAATTTCGCATCATTGGGGAGCACTGTCGTTTTTAAGACAGGAATAGTGCCATCTGCGTCTGTTGCACGGGCGACTATCACCAGCGGAAGATTTACTGAGCTGATTGTGTCAACAGTGGATACTGCCAGTACCGGCTTTGAAACATTCTGATCTCTAACTTCGATAATTATGGTATCCTGGATCGGTTTATTGACACCATCTGTTGCTTCGAAAACGAACATATAAGAACCATGGTCATCGGCATCAGGTGTCCAGCGCAATGTACCGGTACTGTTGCGGTTGTCTGTAAATGTAGCACCAGCAATACTGGTCAGCATTCTTATGGCTGGCGTATCATTATCACAATCCTGTACTCTGACAGTAATCTTATAGGGAACAGCTTCATAGGTCGTATCTCTGAAAGGCAGAGAAACGAATTCCGGAGGAAAATTGGCATCATCAACCCTGACATTGAAATATGCATGTGCAGTATCAATGGAATCGGTTGCTATCAGGTGAATCTGGTAGTCTCCATGATCGCTGCATCCAGGAGCTAATTTTATAGCGCAGGTATTGTTTGAATTAACAAAGACAGACAACCAGTCCGGTTGATTGATTACTGAGATTAAGAGCGTTGTGTCTTTCGGACTGGATGCCGACACTGTTAGATTTATTGTTTCTCCTTCAGAGAGGAATGTATCTGCAGGAGCGGTTATTGCAGTAAAACCATGGCACAGAAACAGGTTGTCATATTGGGTTAAAGGATAACGTGCAGTCACTCCAGCGCCATCTATAGCTCGGATATAGTAATCGATACCATCGCTGGTGACCATGTTTGAGGGGATGGTCCCGGAGTAAACACCGGCGGATGTTCCTGTCATTGTGTCTATTGCAAAGAGAGTGTCATTGCGATTTTTGTAGTAAAGCAATGCCAGATGAATTCCATCATCATCATCAATTTTTGCAGAAATTGAATTGTCATTTTCGGTGGTTAAGCAGGTCGCTTGGATATCAGAGATAGATGGAACATTGTTATCTATCGGTATTGTCCAGGGTTGAGTTTGAGGTGCCAGAATATTGGGTGAACTCCCAACTATTTGGTAGTTATCGGTTGCCAGAATATAGAAGTCCATTCCCGGATAATCTACGGAGGCCGGAGTGAGAGTTACCTGATAAACTGAACCACCTCCGCTTCGCATTGGAATCTCATGGAATGCTCCAGAGTAAAGGTTTGCTGTACGATAGAAGAGACTGACAGAGCTGACAGCTTCATCGTCGGTAATAATGGCTGAAATGGTTAAAAGCTGTTTTGATTGCTGGCTGGTTACAAGCATGGCCTGAGTTGTTGCTGTAAGGCTTATAAGAGGTGGCTTGTTATTCTCATTCCAATAAACAGTATCTTTGTCGGTGTGATTAATGAGATTAAGTGAAACTGTGACCCGGTGAGTGTCACCATCAAAAAACTGGTCCGGGGAGCGATAACAAAGATTATAATGGGATTGAACATCACTTCTAATCTGAGTATATATCCTTGCCAGATCTGTTATTGAATGTAGCTCTGTAAAATAACCACCTGTACTGTCTGAAAGCATTCGCAATGTTTCATAAGTAGAAGAATCACCAATTCCTATACTATGTATAGTGATGTCATACAAACGGGCTGAATCAATTGCCTGCTGTATTTTGGTATATGATTCAGATCCATCAGAAAAAACTATCAATGCACGGGTATTTGTTTCATAAACTAATTGATTAATACCCAGAAGGATTTCTTCATAAAGATTGGTCCAACTATCAGGATGCTTAATGGAATCGATGGCCTGTATTAGAGATGAAGTATCTTTTGTGATGAACTGGTATCTTGTGGCTTTTGAATCGTATGAAATGATTGTACTTCGGTCTAATTGGCTCATAGTCCTTACGTACTGTTTGGCAGCTTCTTTAGCATCTTTAAATTTCCCACCCATCGAACAGTTTCTGTCAATTACCAGGGCAACTGAAAACCCTGTAGCTTCTGATATCTGAGTCAGTTGGTAGTTGACATTGCTGTTATCCTGTGTGAGAGAAAAGCTTGTTGAATCCAAACCGGAAATGCTTTTTCCAGCAGAATCAGTCACCGAAACAGTGAGACAGACATCAGGGAAGGAAGAAATGTCAATTTTAGAAATGTTGATGCTGGGCCTGATTGCAGGGTTGATTACAAAATTTGCCTGTATCACTGCAGAATCACTTAGTACTTTTATTCTGGTTGTTGCTGAATCCGGAGAAAAGAAATGGACTTTACCTGAGATTAAGCTCCACGATGAATGCAGATAACCAACTTTAGGAATTGCGGTTATCAAAGTGTCTTTATCTTCCCAGCAAGGAATTGGATCTGAAGGGAAACAGGACCCATTACCATTAGCTATAATCATGAGCTTTTTTGGGGTAATTATCTTTGCGATAAAATTTGAAGTATCGTATGAGGTGGTATAAGGCCTAACCAGAAAATAGTGGCTTTCGTTACTGGTTGTTGCTTTGAAAGGGTAGATAATTTTAGAAGTAGTATTTGATATTGATCCTACTACACTGGTAAATGCTGAGTCATTTCCATAATAGGCTAAATTTTTATAAGTGCTATCAATAGCTAAAGCATAAGTACCGGCGAAGGGTGCTATAAATTTTAACCTTACACCAGATGAAGGGGATATTTCATAATAATGAGTGGTAAAATTGAAAGTATCTGGAGCTATATTAACGGGATAAACAGTTCCTGGAATCAGAAGTCAGAGTGAGTCCATAAGCATTAGTGTAGTTAATAAAAAAACTGCTCATGGTATATATATTGGATGATGGTGCGACTTTGAAATAATGTACCTCATCGGCTGCAGTAGCATTGAAATTGTAGTTTACAGTTGAAGTTCCGGAAACAGGTCCTTCATAATATGCAAAACCAGAGGTGCCGTAATAATAAATGTTTTTACCCACAGTAACAGGACTGGAAACCACGATGGAATAGTTGCCTGCTTGCGGAGCAATGAAGCTGAATCGGACCCCATTTGAAGGCTGTATTTCATAGTGATGGGTAGTGAAATTATATGTACTCGGTGA
The DNA here is from genome assembly GCA_012519985.1 of Fibrobacter sp. Taxonomy (GTDB): domain Bacteria; phylum Fibrobacterota; class Chitinivibrionia; order Chitinivibrionales; family Chitinispirillaceae; genus JAAYPC01. The sequence goes on along the minus strand of JAAYPC010000297.1, from coordinate 1,698 downwards.
AGAGGTAATGGGATAGACAGTTCCTTTTGAGAAATTGGCCTGAACAGTGGCATCAGAGGAAATAGTAACAAATGTGCTCTGTGAAGTCAAAGATGAAATTGTGGCCTCACCACTAAGAACAGTCCAATTATCGAAACGGTAGCCGCCATAGGGAGTGGCAATAATTGGTTGTGACTTGGCTGCATTGAGTATGACAGATGATGGATTGATAGAACCATTGCCATCAGAAGTTACAGTGAGCACAAAAGCATTGGTATAGTTAATAGTGAAATCGCTGGCGTGATTTGAACTGGAAAATGGTATAACTGCAAAATAGTGTACCTCTCCTGTTGCCGTAGCATTGAAATTGTGATTTATTGTTCCTGTCCCACGAATAACGTCGTCAACCTTGGAGAAATTTGATGTGCCATAATAATAAAGGAATTTATCCACAGAACCATTATTAGAGACCACAATGGAATAGTTGCCCGCTTGCGGAGCAGTGAAGCTGAATCGGACTCCATTTGAAGGCAGTGTATCGTAGCTATGGGTAGTGAAATTATATGTAGTAGGCGAAGATGTGATGGAATAGATTGTTTCTTTTGAATAACTGGCTGCAACAGCGGCATCGTCATCGGGAATAGCGTTTACAGTTCGGTTCGTTACGTCTACTCCAAAATTTTCAGGAAAGTAGATCTGCGCAGAAACTAAACTGATTATCATTCCAATTAATAATGCTATCCTGTTCATCTTAAATTAGGTCCCCGGTTGTTGGTGAAGTGCTATTTCCTGAAACAAAAACGGGCAATGCCAAGAATGCTTTATTCCGGCTCTTATAGCCTTGTGGGTAGTAATCTAAGGAATATTTTATACTTTTGCAATAAAAAAGATCGGTAATACCAAGATATTTTATAATTAAATAGCTGACATAGAATTAGTGCTGACAAATATTTCCTGGCTTTAAAAGTCGCTATTAGCCAAAAAGATCAGTTCTCCTGCTGGACTTTTCTGCTGTTGATTGCTGCTTCAAAAATCCGCTGAATTACAGTAAGCCAGGAGAAAACGGTAAGGGCACAGAGAATCCATACCATTTTTGAGGGGCCCACTAACAAACCCGTCGAGAGAATGATTACCCGTTCGGGACGCTGAAAAATCCCGCCCTTGCAGGTGATGCCTGCTCCTTCGCATCTGGCTTTTATATAGCTTACCATTACTGAACCACAGATACTGGCAAAGCAGAGAATCACCCCCAATTGATTAACCTGTGGTGATTTAAGAAAATAGACCAGAATTCCCATAAGCAGAACCATTTCGGTAAGCCGGTCGCAACTGGAATCAAGAATAGCTCCGAAAATGGTTTTTTTGTTTGATTCGCGCGCCAGAACTCCATCCAAGCCATCCATAAGTGCCCCCAATATCACCAGTATCAGGGCGGTAGTCCACTCTCCGGTACTGCAGAACCACCCGGCAGCACCAAATAAGGCAAGACCTAATAGTGTGATATGATTTGGCTGGATACCTGTATTGCAGAGAAAACGTGCTGCAGGACGTAAGATGCTGTTATAAAATGGTTTGAGCCCTTCTAACATTGAAGTTCCTTTTAAGGCGATTTTTTCCCTGAGCTGTTCAACCTGTACAAGCAGACTTCAATATATATTGAAAAACCGGGGAGAAACAGAGCTTTAGCACCGAATTAACTCAATGGTTTCCAGTGAAATA
>JAAYPC010000296.1 GCA_012519985.1 Fibrobacter sp. | reverse complement strand
TAAAATGCCTGGAACTGGGAGCTGCATACAATGAAACCAATGAATATTATGAAAAGGCCGCTTCCAGTATTACAGGACAATCTTTTCTGGTAGGACAGACCTATGATAAACTGGTAACCATAGCACGTGAAGCTCCGATTCCGCAAAATTTCAGCGATTATGAGCGATTTGTCTATAAGACAAAACTGCTTAAACAAATAGAATCTTATGAAGAGCAGGCACTTACCCACTACCTTAAAACCTTGAAAATTGCCGAAGCTTACAAAATAGCTGACCAGAGTGTCAAGGATGCACAGGTACATATTGCCAGATTGCTGTTCAATAAGGGGTGGTGCTATGACTTGCTGGCAACAAATGTGGGATCAAATCCTCCGATTCCCCAGGGAATTAACCAGGAAGAAAAAGAAGAATTCAAGGAAAGATTCCTGGAGATTGAGAAGAAGTTCCGCTCTCAGGCAATGGAAATTTATAAAACCCTGATGGATTATTCTGCCAGACAATATGCCTTCGGGCAATATGTCACTCATGCATACATGAGATTATATCAGATGTCACCGGAAGAATATGGGGTGGAAGAGATTCAGAAAGTCAGAAAAACAATAGCTGCTGATTCATTCTGGATATGCTCGATTGATTCCGTTCAGAATTGGACTGAACTAAATGTAAATGATTACGGTTGGAAAAAACCAGTCCTGACAACCGGAACAGATACTTCCATCGAAAGAGTAGGACTTTCATGCAATCTGACAAATAATGCCGGGAAAGTCTATTTCAGAAGAAAATTCCAGGCCCAGTCCCCATGCAGTACCGAACTATCCATGAACGCTCAGGGGAATGCTTCTGTTTTTATAAATGGAAAGAAGATTCTATCCGATACTGCAGCAAAAGAGAATGGAAATATTACCAGTTGGAAAATTAAAGATAAACTTAAAAACGGTGAAAACATTCTGGCCATAGAGGTTGATAAAGAGTCCTCCGATATCAGCATATATCCGGTATTGTTCGTCTGGGAGGAAAGAAAACTGATGGTTCCCAGACCACCTGATGAAGAAAAAAACCGGACATTTGAATCAGGAAAGGCTGGCGTTTACAAATTCCCATATCTGAAAAATTTCAGTATGGATATCGCTGGAGTTCAGGAATGAAAAAATCAGTGGTATTGATGTTTTTATCATTAACATTTCCTGTGTGGGCTGAGCAGGAAAACAAAGACACTTTGGAGATGGAAAACCCGGACTCAATGGTGAAGGAATATCGAATTGAAAAGCCAGGGACAATCACATTTACTGTAGGTGCTACGATAAAGGGGAAGGTGGAGAAGCCTCAGGTGGTGATTTTTTTGCCCAAGGAAAGGGTCTATTATCAGGAAATTACACTGGAAAGGTCTTTTGGACAGGATTTGCTCGAACCGCTGCCATTTGTCCCCCTGGTCAAATGATTTCTAAACAGATACATCTTATTGGAATACTTACAAATACAGCTTTCTTCAACTTGACCGCTTGGCTGGAGAATGCTAAAATTAAGAGGCTTTGTGTATACAAAATAAGAAAAGATTTGTTAAAGGCAGAAAAATTCCGCAAATACTGCCTTGGAGATAAAAAGGGGGGTTATAGATGGAACAAATAAGCCGTTTCTTTCAGGAGGGTGGCGTATGGATGTATCCTCTGGTGGCGGTATCTGTTTTTGCCTTTGCGGTATCGATGGAGAGGGTTTTTTATTACTATATACATTGCAGAATCAATGCCAAGGCACTGTTAACTCAAATCACCCGTCATGTTCGCAACGGTGATGTGGAGAAAGCCCGGCAGATCTGTGCCAGAACCAAAAGCCCTCTTTCTGTAATTCTGGAATCTGCACTCTGGCATTATCAGCAGCAGGAACCGGATCAGGAGATTCAGAATGCTATCGACGAGGTTGCATTAAGGGAACTTCCCAGAATTCAACGGCGGACTCATTACCTGTCATTATTTGCCAATATTGCCACACTTCTTGGATTACTGGGAACAATCTTTGGTCTTCAGGATGCTTTTGGTGCACTCACTGCAGCAGACCCCTCTCAAAAAGCTTCGGTTTTGGCCAAAGGAATCGCTATAGCAATGAACACCACTGCCTTAGGGTTAATAGTGGCAATCCCCTGCATGATTTCTTTCTCGATACTGGGTGCTAAAGCAAACACCATTATCGAGGAGATTGATGAGAGTTCGGTAAGGCTGTTGAACTTTCTGTTCTCTCAAAGAAGGGTATAAAGAGAGATGCCTTATGCAAAAGAAAGAACAGACAGAGCAGAAAGAATTAAAGGGGGCATTTCCAGCAACAAAGCGGGTCAATAAATCCATAAGTAAAGATATTGAACCGATAGATCTGGATGTAACTCCGGTGATGAATCTGTTCATGGTTTTAATTCCTTTTCTGGTTTCCATGGCAGTATTTACGCATCTTGCAGTAGTAGATTTTTCCCTTCCTCCTTCGAATACTTCATCGGATGAAATACCCCAGACAAAAGAGCTGGATGTCTCAATAGTGATTACTGCTGAAGGGTTTCGGGTGGTGGGGACCGCGAAGAAACTGGATATGATTCCAAAGGTACAAAACCAGTATCAGTTTGAACAGTTAAGGGCTTTACTAAAGGCTGTTAAATTTGAATATCCATCGCAGAAAAGTGTTGTTCTGGTGATAGAAGCAGATGTGATTTATGATGACATTATCAAATTCATGGATATTTGTCGGGAATCACAATTTCCGGATGTGGGTTTATCGGGAGATATAGGATGAACTTAAAAATTAATACCAGGAAGATAAAAGGGGTTCCTGTTCTGGAGATGAAGGGGGAGATTACAAAGGAAAGTCTGGGCAAAATAACCAACAAGCTTGAGACTATCAAAAAGAAAAAGGTCCGTGCGGTTATATTTGACATGTCCAGCACCAACTTTATCGATAGTCACGGTTTGGGGGTTTTTGTTCATTTCTGGCATGAAATGACAAAGCAGAAAAAGGAGCTGATATTCTTAAGACCTCTGGGGTTTGTTAAACAGCTTCTGGCAGAAACCAGTCTGTCCAGAATTTTCAGGATAGTTGACTCCGAAGAGGAAATATGAGCTTTCCTGCATCCAAATCACCTTTAAAGCAGCTTAGAAAAACCAGGGGCAAGAAGGAAGTAAAAAGTTTCAAGCCTCAGTTGACATCGCTGGTAGATGTAATGACCATACTTCTTATTTATCTGCTGAAAAGCTTTTCCTCGGAAGGCGAAATAGTAACCGTACAAAAAGATCTTCAACTCCCTGAATCATCGGCCCAGAAACGACCTGAACTAAATGTGAATATTATTGTAAATACCAGTTACATTATGGTTGAAAACCGGAAAATTGCAGATGTGCAACAGGTGCTCTCATCAGAGGACCTGGTAATTCCTGAACTCAATGATTGGCTGCGTGCCAGGCGTGAAGCGACTGAATTGATAAGCCAGTACTCGAATACCACTACATTCAAGGGAGACGTGACTATCCAGGGGGATAAAAGGATTCGCTTTCGTTTGCTGAAAAAGATAATGTATACCTGCGGTCAACAGGGATATAACAACTTTTCGCTGGCTGTTCGCAAACGTGGAGAATAGCAGTGGATAATGAAAACAGAATCATTGTAGTGTCCTCGGGTGCCAGACTGGTAATTGACCGCTCGATTCTAAAGAATGTACGGGGAGGGTTCTGCAACAAACTGGATTTACGGTTTACGCTGATTTTACTGGTTTCGGTTTTTTTTCATGGGGTGATAGTATATCTGGCACTCAGCATTAAGATAAATCCGGCTGAAGAAATTGTAATAGAAAAGATCCCTGAACGGTTTGTTAAGCTTATAATTGACAAACCTTTGCCAGGGAAAAATGTCGTGGAAAAACCGACTTTGGTTGGGGAAGGAAAAGCTGCGACGGAGAAAAAAAAGGCCCCGGTTACCGGATCGGCTGCTGCAATTGCCAAGAGAGCTGAAGCAAAAAAGCAGGTAGAGCAGAAAGTGGCAAATGTAGAAAACAAGGTAAGAACGGTGGGGGTACTGGGTATGCTCACCGGAGTCGGTTCTACAGCTAAGGGTCCTGCGGTAGTGGATGTGTTGGGGACAATGAAGGACAAGGGGGATAAGTTCAAGGGGCTGGATGAAGTATTATCCAATATGAGCGGGCTAAAAAAAAATCAACCAATAGAAATCCTTGATCGTAAATTGGTTAAAAGTAAAGACATCTCGGTATCTCATAAAGAGGAGATAGATGATCTGATTGCAGGCGTGGGGGAGGTAAAGACTTATGAATTGGCAAAAAAAGGCGATTTTGTGATTCAGAAGCCTGAAAGCATCGAAGGTGCTGCTTCCAATGATTCTAAAAGAGATCCACAGGCGATAAATGATGTAGTGACATCTCACCGGGCAAGTATTAAAATGAGTTATGAAAAATATCTGAAAAGAGACCCAAACCTGAAAGGAAAAATCACCCTGAGGATTACCATCTCAGCATCCGGAGCAGTAAGTTCGGTAATTATAGCAGTAAATACAACCGGAAACAAGGAATTTGCGGATGAAGTGGTGCGGAAAGTGAAGATGTGGCAGTTTGAACCGGTTACTGGTGGAGATGTAACGGTTTCTTATCCGTTTGTTTTTACACCTGCAACATAGGAGTATTGAACAGCAGAAGGCGGCGGGCAACAATGAAGAAAATCAGCAGAATTGCAGTGTATCTGATGGCTGTATGTGTGATTGTAAATGCAGGAATAATCAGAAACGGTAATGTTCTGGATATTCAGGTCATAGGGCACCCCGAATTATCGGGCAGATATGTAGTAGGCGATGATGGAAAAATTGATTATCCGCTGATAGCAGATGAAAAAATCAGCGACATAAGCACCACCGAATTAACCAATGAACTTACATTCAAACTGGCCAGAAATTTTGATAATCCGCTGGTGCTTATATCAATTGTGGAAAATCCTGAAATTGAGATTACGGTACTGGGTGAAGTATTAAAACCAGGTGTAGTAAAGATCACCAAGGGGGCTTCTGTTCAGGAGGCAATCATGAATGCTGGCGGACCGGTGGTTAAAAGTGCCGATTTGACCAGTATAAAAGTCATTCATAAAAACCGTCCGGATGTACCTGAGATATTTAACTTTCAACAGTTTCTCCGGGATGGTGATGTGGAAAAAATGCCACAGTTGGCAGCCGATGATATTGTTATTGTAATGACCAAAAAGGGAACCAGTAATGTAAAGGTAATCGGGGCAGTTCAGAAGCCCGGGATCTTTGAATTAACTGACACGTTAAATTTGTTTGAAATCATTTACATGGCGGGAGGACCGGCAGAAAAAGCGGACTTTTCACGTATCAGAAGGCTGTCATCAAGTTCGGGAGACAGAGTTGATGAAGAGATAATCGACCTGCAGTCTTATATTGATCAGGGTAAAATGGATAAAATACCTGAAGTTAATCCTGGCGATGTAATAATTGTCTATTCCAAATGGTTTGACTGGAAAACCATGCTGGCTGTGCTTAACAATACCCTGCTGATAATAGTAACAATTCAGGCATTTGCCGGAGTGTTCAAATGAACTACTCAGAGATGCAACACAGAGCTGCAGATAAAAAGATCAATGATTACTTCAGGATTATTTCCCGAAGGAAATGGATTATCCTGCTTTTTTTTCTCAGTACACTGCTCTCTACCTTTTATTTGGTAGATAACATCGAAGATATCTATGAATCCTACTCAACCATTGTGATTGAGGAGCCCAGCAGCATTTATTCTAATCAGCCTGTGTTATCAAATGTAAGATCACTGAGTTTTTATGAAGGAATTCTCAGCAGCCGTTCATTTCTGGAATCGGTACTTGACACTATCGGAATTGAAAAGTTCCAGGCAGCCTTTCCCAAAATAAGCAGAGAAGAAGCGATTCAATATGTTCATCAGAGTATTTCCTTGCGAAAGACAATTTACACCTCATTTCTGAAGCTCAATGTCCGGACCAATTCCAGTGGCCTGTCCTACATGATCGCTGCCAGAGGCACTGAAGTGTTCAGGGAGCGATGTCAGGAAGTGGCCAGTGAAGAATCTCGAAGAGCATTGCTTGAGATCGACAAACAACTTAACCTGATAAGGAAGAATCTGGAACAGGCTGAACAGGATTACCGTCATTTCAGTGAAAAGGCCGGACAGATACAAGAAGGGACCACCAGGGAACTAAAAGCATTACAGGACAGCTCATCTGTGGTGCTGGCCCAACTGGGAGTCAGGGAGGCTAATCTGAATGCGGAGAAAAAACTTCTATCGCAGTTGGAAAGTAAAATCACTCCCGCCAAAGATCTGAAATCATCGGAATATATGAAACTGAGGACTAAACTTAATGAACTGGAAAAGGAAAAACTTCGCCTGGAAGACCTTGGGATAAGGGTTACAGGTATTTCAACCATTGATAGAGAAATCAAGGAAACAGAGAGACAGTTGCTGGAACTACAAAGAAGCAGCAATACAGGTATTGATCCAGCCACGATGCGGCAATGGCAGGAGATAAGAAAATCCGTGATTGCCAAAGAGTCTGAACTTGAACTTTCCAAACGAAGACTGGAAGCTTACAATAATGCAATTAAGGCTTATAAAAGTAAAAATCCCAACATCATGTCCCAGTCACTGGAACTGCTACGGTTGAAAAGGTCCAAGGAGGTATATGAAAACATCTATTCTATACTTCTGGAAAAAGCCGAAGAACAGAGGATAAGGAGTGCGTCGAACACTGCAGGAGTAAAAATAGTCGATATGCCGGTTTTACCAGACAACCCAATCCCAAAAAATGAAATGAGATATTATCTTCTGGGGGCAATCCTGGGGTTAGCACTGGGAATAGCACTGGCATTCTTTATCGAATTTAATGATACTACTATCAAATCAAATGAGGACATCGAGAAGTATTTAATGCTGCCAGTTATGGGAACTATCCCCCATATTACTCATGACAAAAAAGCCGATGTCAGGATTCGCAGGAAAAATGGCGGAAAAAACAGTAGCTCTTCTCTGCTGCAGTATCCAAGGCAGGTTTTTAACTTTGGTGGAGATGACTCGGTAATAACTGAGTCATATCGTTCTCTAAGGACCAACCTGACATTTGTAAGTCCTGACAAACCCCTGAAAACAATCGTGTTGACTTCTGCCGGTCCCTCAGAAGGTAAATCACTTACCATCTCCAATCTTGCAACTGCATACGCCCAGATGGGGAAAAAGACATTGCTGGTCGATGCCGATTTGCGCAGACCGGTAATTCATCACATCTTTGGCTGCAAAAGAGAACCGGGAATTACAGATCTGTTCGTGGAAAACTCCGATTTAAATCGGATGATTCATCCCTCTGATAAGGAAAATCTTTTTATCCTGCCTGCAGGAGTCTTTACTCCAAATCCGGCAGAACTGATCGGCTCCAACCGGATGACTCGGATCATCGAAAAGTTGAAAGATGCTTTTGATATCATTTTTTTTGACTCACCACCTATCGTTGCTGTGACAGATTCCACATTGCTGGGTATCAAGACCGATGGTGTGCTGGTTGTCATAAAATCGAATCATACCGAGCGGGAGATAGCTTCCAGAGCTATCAACATCTTAAAAAATGTGAACGTAAGGATCCTGGGTACAGTTCTAAATGACATAGATCTTACACACAGGTACTCAAGCTACGGTTATTACAAATATTATTATCATTATTACAAATCAAAAAAAGACCGACAATGAAAGAAGCTCAGCAGTATGGTGGCATTGATGTAGTCATAGCTACATATAACAGATCCGGTGCTGTTGATAATGTGATAAACTGTTTGCTGAAGCAATGCCTTCCTGATGATTCGATTTATATCGTATTTCAAGACAGCCACCAAATGAAAGAATACGACCACCCTATGATAAAATCCCTGCTCTCATTACCTCCAAATCTGCCAAAAGCAAGAAATGCCGGTATGAAGGCTGGGAAAAATCCAATAATACTGTTTTTGGATGACGATGTGGTTCCGGATGAAAACCTCTTAAGTAATCACCGCAGTTCTTACAATAATCAATCGATAGCTGCAGTGGCTGGTTATGTGGATGATCCACTGTTTGAAAAAAAAAATGATTGCCCATCCGTTTTTGACCCTTTAACAGGAAAACTGACACAAAATTTCTCGGTTCAAAAGAGCCAGTATACCATCAGTGTCATGGGAGCCAACATGTCCTTCAGAAGAGAGGTGCTTGGCAGAATCGGTGGCTTTGATCCCTGTTTCAGGAGAAACGCTTTATGGGAAGAAATCGATTGCTCCTTCAGATTGCTCAAGAATAACCATAAAATCTGGTATTGTGCAGATGCCAGGGTTACCCATTTAAGAAACAGTACCGGAGGATGCAGGGAGGATGGAAAATACCGGTATATTTATCACAGTTATGCAAATATGGCTTATTTTTATTGTAAATATATACCGGCTGAATATCTGAAATCCTGGTTCACATACTGGAAATACCGCCTTGAATATGATACCAGGATTAAATCCTGTAAAAAGCCCAGGATAATAACACACGATCTGTTTTGCGTTATTGCCGGTGTCTGCGGTGTCTTGTCAGGAATCTGCAGGTATCGCCTGTATGGAAAACATACAGGGTTACCATCGCAGATCTGTTCTGATAACAGGGTTGCAAAATGAAAGTCCAATGGCTTTATCCGGAAAACAGAAAATGCGGAATATCTATCTATTCTCATGATTATATGAGGGAACTGAAGAATAAATGCACAGTGATCCCACAGGATATATCGACAGTTGCAGATAAAGTTGAGCCATTATTAATAAGAAAAGACAGTGCTGATCTGGTACACATTCAATACGAAACATCATTCTTCCTGAAAAAAGGAAGAGATTTTTATTTCAGACTATTATCGAAAATTAAGGTGCCGGTCATAGTTACTCTTCATGAGGTATATGAGGAATTTCCACAGGTATTCCCCAAAAGTAAAATCAGCGGACGTGGGCCACTACTCTTTATTAAACAGTTTGTTTACGACTATAAACATCCGCTGCAGACCGCCTATTTAAAGCATTGCAGCAGAAGTTTTGGAGCCGATCTGATTCTGGTTCATCACCGGTATCATAAAGATATACTTATAGAAAAAGGGATAAAACCGGAGCTAATCGAAATACTTCAGTTTCCGGTTAAAAAAAGTGCAAATGAGATAAACTTCAAATGGAAAGCAGGAGAGACGGTCCTTCTTGGTTCGACCGGCTTTATTAATCCGGGTTACGATTACCAACTGTTATTCTCGGTACTGGAAAAGATGGAAATCGACTGGAAATTTGTCTGGATAGGGGGATTGAGAAATAATGAAAATGAACAAGTCCTGGAAAATCTCAAACAGATGATAATAAGCAGGGAATGGCAGACCCGGTTCATAATTACCGGATGGGTATCGGATGAAAAGCAGAACGAGCTTTTGGAAAAGCTGGACATCTATTTGTCGCTTTTCAAGTATAGAAGTTCTTCGGCTACTGTTTCCAGAGCTATTGGAGCATTAAAACCGGTAATCGCAACAGAGATACCAATGATAAAAGAAATGAATGAATGTGACGATGAAAGTCCGGTTCTGGCAGTAAAAAAAGATCCTGAATCGGTAATATGGGTTATCAGAAAGATAATGGAAGACAGCAGGTTCAGAGAGGATCTTCTCTGGAAGGTAAGAAAATACTCTGAAAACCGGTATTTTTCCAACATGGCAGAGAGACTTCTGTCAATCTATGGGAGATTTTGCAGATGAGAATCCTGTGGGATTTCCGATTATTCTCTCTTGGATACCGTGAAAGGGGAGTTGGTGCATATACTCTTGCAGTAGCAAGGGCATTTTCTGACATGGAAACCTCATCAGAAATTTTCATACTGGGTGATAAAAACAGTGTGCCTGAACTCATTGGGCTGAAAAAGGTTCGATGGATCCAGTACCAGTGTCGCGACTGGAAACTGGACCTGATAAAAATACCTCTGATTATCAAACGTTATAAAATAGACATTTTTCACTACTGGATAGCACTGGGACCGTTACGGCAAATCGGGCTGGGAATATATCATCCATGCACAACCGTAGCCACAAT
>JAAYPC010000295.1 GCA_012519985.1 Fibrobacter sp. | reverse complement strand
TAAATCCTGTTGGATGGTAGTGTAAATTTATATTTTCAGGTTTTTGATAGACTGTTGCTTACTGGTTTTCTGCGGTTTTCCCGCTCAATTTTACTAAGGCGGCATCCGCAATAATCCTGGCGGTAAAGCCCCAGTTTTTTACTCAATTCGATACTGTAGAGGAATCCATTTTTCTTTTTAAAATCAAAAGATTCATAGATGCAGCCATACTCCGAAGCCGCTAAATGACCAGCTTCATTGAGCATGGAGATTTTCTTGTGAGGGCTGACACTCATAACGGTGGTGAAATTTTTAAAACCATTTTTCTGGCAGAAACTGGCGGTTCTGCGAAGCCGGAGAAGAAAACACTGGCTACAGCGAAGCCCTCCCTCCGGAGTGTCAATATACGGAGCAATGGCATCTTCCCATGCGGATGGTTCATAAGTATCGGCATAAAACGGGACACCGTAAATATCAGCAGTTTTTTTAGCTTCGCTTAAACGAAGTTCATATTCACTAATAGGGGAGATGTTGGGATTGCAGAAAAAACAGTGAAGGCTGTATTGATGATATAATGAATGCACCACCCAGGCTTCATCAGGTGCGCAGCAGATATGCAGTACCAGATCCGGTTTGTTATGCATAGTTAACCTGTTTCAGGAAAAGACGTGTATCAGTTTACGAAAGCCCCAGATTTCCTTTAACGCAAGGAATCGGATGGCGGTAAACAAGATCGATGAGATCACACAGACAATGGCAACTCCCAAAGCACCGGTTGTTCCAAAGAGCAGGTAGCATGGCAGTACCGCCAGAGCCATAAGAAAAATTGATGAGATAATGGTAAACTTTCTAAAGTAAACTTTAAAGATATATCTTCGGTAATCAGGAGTTCGCTGACCGAAGAAGCGCAGGCAACGCAGTCCTTCCTGAGCCGGTTTGCCTTTGAGCCTTTTATGCTGTAAAAATCCGTTCATAACTTCATTCCATCCGCTTTTTTTTACGTAGTGAAGCAGAAACGGGATGGAAAAGCCGGTATGCCCATTGTCTATAAGAATATCCACAATAGGGGGGATCAGCTCTTTTTCCGAGGGCATGCTCTTATAAGCCAGTTTCAGGTAATGAAGTGATTTTAAGTCATCTCCTTTTTCCCGGTGATAATCTGCCAGAAACCAGTAATCTTCCATGCAATGAGGAGATTCGATACTGATTGCTTTGTTGATCCAATATTCCATCAGTTGATACTGCCCGGATTCTCTCAGGTGATGGTAATAGTCACGAATAATTTCAGAATTTGTCTCATCCAGGGAGATTGCTTTTTCAAAAGCCAGTTTAGACTGTTGTAAATCCTTTTTCCCGGAATAGCAAAGAGCAAGAATTCTGAAAGCCTCCTGGTCTAAGGGAGAGATGTCCAGTGCTCGTTCCGCGTATTCTATGGCTTCACTGAATTCATTAAGATTCAAATGGATATAAGCCATATCGATATATCCGATAGGGGAGTTGGGGTAGAGTCGAATGGATTCTTTTGCCAAAACGGTGGCGTGCTCGGTCTGATCGGATTGTGAATAACAGAAAATCAGTCTGGAAAGGATCCGGATATTACGAGGGGATTTCTCCAGAGCCTCCTGGTATAGCTCGATAGCTTTCGCGGTTTGTTCTAACATCATGTAGTGATCCGCAAGAAGATCCCGCACTTCATCGAAATCAGGATTTAATTTAAGTGCGGTTTTGAAACACTGTTCTGCGTTGTCATATTGGCCGGCGCGCTGGTAGGCCAATGCACCGTTTCGGTAGGCATCGGGGTTTGTGGTTCCGCGGTTTTGCAGCAGTTCGAAAAATTGAATAGCAGTCTGTGTTTCGTTTATTTCGGTATAATACCAGACTAAAGATAAAAGGACCGTTTCATTTTCAGGATTGAGTTTATAGGCTCTTAAAAGATATTTGCTCCCTTTTTTTGTTTGATTCATCATGGAATAGGCGTAATAGAGTCCTAAGAGACAGTCCACATTGGTTTTATCGAGATGAAGTCCTTTGTGAAGATAGGAAACGGCTTCTTCCGGAAGATTCTGTTCGGTACAGATTCTCGAGTACAGATAATAAATCTCCCATTCTGCACTGTTAATTTTTGTGTATTCATTCAACTGGGCCAGGGCCTCATCGTAAAGTCCCATTTCGATAAGTCCCTGAACTTTGTCAATAAACTCCGGAAAGTCCAGATATTCTTCCATCATGTAACCAATTCCTGCACAGGGGTGGGTAGGATGATTGTTGGTGGAAATAACATGCTGAAAATGGTATCGATAATCCAGACAAGCAGAAAACCGGATACAAAAGCAAAAGCAGTAGTCAGAAGCGCCAGAGGTGATTCGATATCCTGGGGAGAATAAAGATACCACATCAGAGCGCATGAAAGAGCCATTAGGACCGGAATTCCAAAAACCAGCAAAGCTGCAATGTTCTCATTGAGAATATGCATTTTCAACGTAATCTTTTGTCCTTTTTCAAGTGGCATCGATTTTTTCAGGAAAACTCTTTTTTTGAGAGATGGTTTGGCTTCACCACATCCGCCGCATCCGGCATGGCATTTTCCCTCAGACCTGCATTTTTGATCTAAAACGATCCAGATCTGTTTCTTTTTGTAGTCTACTACGACGCCGTCTTTGATTTCCTGTCGAATTAAAATCATTCTTCGATACTATAAAAGCCTTAAAAACCAGAACCTTTTTCATTAAATACGATTGAGTCGTTCAAAAGGTAAATTCGATCTATATTTGGGCCTAAATGGCAGAGTACCTCGTAGCCGATCGTGTTTCCCAGACAGGCGATCTCATCGGGACTGATACAATCATCACCCTGAAATCCCATTGCCACAACCTCATCACCAACCGAGATATGGGGATCGATACCAACATCTACCATAATATAGTCCATTGTTACATTACCGGCTATGCGGTATCTTTTCCCTTTAATGAGTACTTCACCGCGATTGCTGAGAAATCTTGGAAGACCATGAGCATAGCCCAGCGCAATGGTAGCAATACAGGTAGTAGAACTGGTTTTATAGTTACCTCCGTAGCTGATTTCGGTTTCGGGTGGAACTTGTTTTACCTTAACTACAGTACTTTTCAAAGATGCTATTGGGCGAAGGTTAAGCGGGAATTTCTGTGCAGGATCGGGATTACATCCATAAAGAGCGATTCCCGGTCTTACCAGAGTGGATTCTTTTATATCGAAACGCATCAATGTAGCACTGTTTCCGAAATGGATATGCTGGGGGCTTAATCCCTGCGATCGGATGTAAGCCAGAGCCTGACGTAAAATGGAAAGTTGGCGGTCGACCGACTGAGTATTGGGTTCATCAGCACGGGCCATGTGTGTGAAAACCCCTTCAAAGTGAATCCCTGAGATAAATTTCAGTTGCTCGCAGAAGGTGGCGATCTCTGAAGGGAGTAACCCCAGACGTCCCATCCCGGTATCGACATTAAGATGAAAACGGACCTCCAGTTGGTTACTTATCCACTCCTTAAGATCGGAAAGGTCATTGAGGGTAAAAACGATCCTTTTATTCCACCCCTCTTTTATTTGCTCAAGAGTTGATTTTCCAAGTACAAGGATAGGGCTGGTGATACCTGAATTTCTCAGTGTACAGGCTTCCTGAAAACGAGCTACGGTAAAAAAACGGACTCCACCATGCTTTTCCAGCGTATTGGCGATAGGGACAGCGCCACAGCCGTAAGCGTCATCCTTTACTACCGCCATAATGTCATTTCTGTGGGGGTTAGCCAGAGATTGAATCTGTTTTAGATTGTGAAGAACATTATCCAGTGAGATTTCAATATGGGGAGAAAACCCAAAGTTAATCAAAGTAAATCCTTTGAAAAGTTATTATTCGACCTTCGTTTTCACGATACTCCATTGATCATCTACTTTCTTTCGAAAAAAACAGGAAAAGTAGTTTTCGTGGCATGCGGCACCAGTCTGATCGATCTTAAAAAGCAAAGCATCTCCATCACAATCGATATATACTTCCCGGATTTTTTGCACATGCCCTGACGTCTCACCTTTAAACCAGCGCTTCTGACGTGAGCGACTGAAATAGATCATGACCCCTTTTTCTAAAGATTCGGCCAGGGTATCCTTGTTCATATATGCCAGCATGAGGACTTCTCCGGTGTTATAGTCCTGAGCAATTGCAGCTACCAGTCCTTTGTCATCAAATTTAACCGTATCCAGCAGATTCATAGAAATATTCTCTCCTCAAAATTGAAACGATATAAAGAATGAAAAGAATGTTCTTTTTTAAAAAGGAAAATGGCTGAAAAAAAATCTGAAAAGGCGGAATTTTAAAACCGGAAATCTTCAGTTTTTTTTAACAAAAATCAAACCAGGTTATTAAAATCAGGTTCTTATCTGACCTTCACCCTCCACAATCCATTTATAGGTAGTCAAATCTTCGACCCCCATAGGACCGCGTGCATGCAGTTTTTCTGTTGATATTCCGATTTCACAACCCATTCCGTATTCGCCTCCATCAGCGAGTCTGGTGCTGGCATTAACCATTACAGAAGCAGAATCGACCATTTTTAGAAAAATTTCGGCATTTTGTTTTGATTCGGTCAGAATTGAATCTGTGTGGTGTGAACCATAAGTGTTTATGTGATCGATAGCTTGTTGCAAACCATCAACCGTGCGAACAGATAAGCGGAGATCCAGATATTCGGTTCTCCAGCTTTCCTCGGTTGCTTCTTTGATGGAAGCGGAGAGTTTAGTGGTCTGTGGATCGGCAAAGAGAGTAACTCCTTTATCCAGTAATTGCTCAATTATAAGCAGTTTACTTTGCTGGGGCAGATTTACATCCAGCAGCAATGTTTCTATGGCATTGCAGGTACCAGGGCGCTGAACTTTTGAATTTATGATAACCGGAACTGCTTTTTTCATATCAGCATCTGCTGCAACATAAATATGGCATATACCATTATAATGTTTAATGACCGGAATATGAGATTTCTCAGTTACCATTCTTATCAGCCCTTCACCACCCCTGGGGATGATAAGATCGATATAATCATTTTTAGTCAGCAACAATTCAATGGCTTTCCGATCGGTCGTAGAGATGATCTGCACAGCATTTTTAGGTAGCCCGGCTTGCAGAATCGCTTTTGAGAAAAGGGAAGCTAATGCCATATTGGAGTGAATAGCTTCAGAACCGCCTCTCAAAATGACTGCATTGTGGCTCTTGAGGCAGATTGCTGCTGCATCGATTGTTACGTTGGGACGGGATTCATAGATGATCCCTACCACTCCTATGGGTACACGCATTTTGTAAATGCGGGTACCATTGGGACGGATTCTTTCATCGAAATGGGTTCCCACCGGGCTTTTTAGTTGCGCCACTTCATTGAGTCCATTGATCATCGCTTTAATGGCTTTATCAGAGAGGGTCAATCGATCAATCATTGCACTGGAGAGACCCTTTTCTTTAGCAGAGTCAAGATCTTTGCGGTTTTCAATTTTCAGGTTATCAGCTTCATTCTCCAGAAGTTTTGCCATTATTTGAAGTGCTTCGGTTATTTTCTGAGCAGAGATACTCTGGAGCTCCAGAGCAGCCTTACGACCCTCAAGTGCAATGGAGTCAATCATCTGATTAAGATCGGTATTCATAAAATATCCTGTAAATGGTGTGCAGTTGTTGTTAAATTAAAAAAGAAATTTTTAAATAGCAACCAAATTATGGACAGGAATTGTAAGGGCAAATTCATTTTAATTAACAACAAGAAAAACTTTCAAAGAAGAACCAGATTATCCCGGTGGACGACTTCATCGAATTCTTTTTTACCAAGGATATTTTTGATTTCAGAGCTTCTCAAACCTTTTATCCTGAGAATTTCTTCAGCAGAATAGTTTACCAGCCCTTTGGCCAGAGTTTTTCCATCCAGAGTAGATATGTCAACCATGTCCCCTGATTTGAATGATCCTCTCACATCTTTAACTCCGGCCGGGAGAAGACTTTTTCCCTGGTTTTTGATAGCCCGCTGTGCACCATCATCAATGATAAGCGAACCGGATGATTGGCCGGAGAAGGCAATCCAGCGTTGTCTGGAGGGCATTTTGTGTTGCTTTGGAAGAAAAAGAGTGGCAGAATCCTCATGGGTAAGCAGATCGGTAAGCCGTTTATCGAAACCATCACCCACCAGAGCAAAGATACCGGCTCTGGTGACCATCTCTGCTGCTTTGAGCTTGGTTGACATTCCGCCCACACTGATTTCGCTCTTTTTTTCACTTGCCAATTTGTGTACAGATGAGGAAAAATCGGATACTACCGGGATGTGTATTGCAGATTTATCGGTATGCGGATTTTTATTATAGAGGCCTCCTACATCGGTAAGATTTACAAGGAGATCGGCCTGAGTGAGTAAGGCAACCTGTGCGGCCAGTACATCATTGTTACCGAACCGGATCTCTTCCACACCAACAGAATCATTTTCGTTGACTATGGGTATGGCTCCGAGGTCCAGGAGCTGAAAGAAAGTGTTACGAAGGTTAAGATAGCGTTTCTTGCTTCGGAGATCATCCCAGGTCAGTAAAACCTGACCGATAGCCACTCCATGGATGGAGAAGTATTTTTCATACATCTGCATAAGCTTATTTTGCCCGATACTTGCACAGGCCTGCTGCAGAGGAATGGTTGCAGGTCGCTTAGTCAAACCGAGCGCAGCCATTCCATGAGCAATTGCTCCTGAAGAAACCAGGATGGTACGAAGACCTCTTTTTTTAAGAAACACCAGGTCTTCCACAAGTCTTTTTACCCGCTGTTCGTAACCGCTGGAAGTAAGAATTCTGCTTCCTGTTTTTACCACAATGGTTTTAACCGCAGGGATTTCTTTCCTGAAAAGATTGTTATTCATAGTCTTAGCTTATTTTCCGGCCTTCAGGCAGTTTTTCTCCAGGTCCAGAATCACACTCTCGAATTCTTTTGCTTTTCTGCTCAGGGAATCTTTTGCTTCAAGACAATTACGCAGTGATTCAGTGATAATGTCCACATTGGTTTTGCGTTGGACAGGTGGAGGGCAGGGGTCCGGTTCTTTTTTGCTGAGTTCTTCCAATTTATTGGTGGTTCCCTGATATTCTTTTTTAAAGGTTTGCATGACAACCAGCAAGCGGATCCATGAGTTTACCTCTCCGATTCTGGAGTCGTCGGGATAAAGAGCCGCAAAGGTTCTGAATTCTCTCAATGCAGCTTCCCAGTTTGCAAAAGGGTTGTCATAGTAAACATTGATAAAAGCAAGGTAATACTGTGATGTTTTTGCAACATCTGATTTGGGCTTTATTTCTCTGGCTTTGGCATATTTAACTTTAGCATATTCGTAATTTCCCTCACGGAAAAGCGAATCCGCTTCGTTTAAGATCTGTTGTTCGAAGGTAACCATTTTGGGCGAGCAACAACAGAGTGAAACTATCAGAATCTCAAGTGCGATTCCCCAATGTTTAATCCAATACATGGTTGATGCAGCGCTCCCCGGTACTATTGAGATGATTTATCAAGATTTATCATCTGTTCACCGCTTGAGGTGTAGTCTTCGACTACTGGATTTTTGATTTCTCGAAGTTTGCGGGTTACTTTTGAAATGCGTTCTGCTTCTTCCAGAATTGTATGAACCCGTTCCAGCATTTCTTTAGGATAGCCCTCCATGGTCATTTCCAGAAATTGAGCATTTCCGGAGATGATCATCAGCGGATTGTTTATTTCATGATTAACAGAAGCGACTACCTCACCGATAGCTGCCAGCCGTTTTGATTTAATCAGATCTTCCTGAGTGTTTTTCAGATCAATAGCCATTTCAAAAAATGCGGTAGCCAGATCACCGATTTCGTCGTTTGGATAGCCCGAGGGTGCAACATTGAAATCACCTCTGCCAATGGTGCTGGCAGATTCTTTTAGCCGGCGTAATGCGTTAGTTACAGACTGGGAGAAAAAGAATGCAAAGATAATGGCAAATAAGGTAACACCGGTAATTATAGCTATAGTTATCTGTTTTATATTATTAACCCTGATTTCTACATCTTTAATCCGAAGGTTTGTCTGTTGATCGATTATGGCTTCTGCAGAATCCAGTGCTAAAGAGATCCGGTTATCTGCATCATTTAATAAGTCTCTCCACACAGCCTTTTTTTTATTGCCGGATGATTTTCCCTGGACGATACTGTCAAACATGTTGGAGTAGATTTTATTGTAGGCGCTTATAGTATCCAGAACCATTTTGAGTGGCTCTAGAGGTGCGGAATAGTTTTGGTTATAGGATGTCTGCAGCATCAGAGCAGAATCAATATCGTAGATTGAATCATATTTCATGCAGATGGAGTCAAATACGGCTATGATCTTCTGCTGAGTTTCCTGGAAATTGAGCACTGATTGAGGATGCCCGATCTTTTCGTAACTGATAATACTGGGGCCCTGAATCCGATGAAGGGTCTTTAAACGCAGAATATCGTTTTTAATCTCATTCTGTTTTTTTAAGATTCGAGTAATGATGTTAACATTTTCGATTTTGGAGACAATAACAAAAAAGAAAACATTAAGAAAAATAACAACCAGAAACCCTATAAACAGTTTTACCGCAATTCTTATACGCATGTTTGGTCTGATGCAATGCCCTGATTCTGTTGATCGAAGGTTCATCTAAAAACAAGTAGTATTCACGCCTTGTTTTTAAGCTGAAAACACCTTTTTTATGAATTCTGAAAGATATGAATAATATAGTGAATGCAATTCTATAATGAATGCTCTATAACAGCAATATAAATTTAGAAATCATGTCCTGCTGAAAAATAAAATTGAGGCTTGGATTCCACATCGATCTGCTTTAAATCATTGAGGAGCTGGCCGTAGCCAAAACGGAAAGGGCCTATCCGGGTTTCATAGATAAATGCTACTCCCAAACCCATAAGTGCATTTCTGGCAAAGTCTTCAACAGCCGTTTTATAGTGAAAATTTTGTGCTTGCCAGGTATAACCCCAATCAGCTATCAGTTGAGCGTAGAAGTTCCTTTGAATCTGTATTCGATAATCCAGGTGGCATAGTCCCAGAATATCTCCGGGGAAAGCCAGAGGGGGCAGTCCGGTAAAGGGAATATTATTAAAGACACTAATATCGCTAAATCTTTCTTCAGTAACCGCTCCTCCCAGACTTACCTGTTCTATTTCAGAGAGTGCTCTATTGGCCCAGCAGAATCTGAGTTGAGGAAAGAATGTATGGCGACTGGCAAAGGTGAAATATCTGCCTAAACTGCTATGTACAGTAATACTGCTCTCTTTTTTTCCAGTTACTCCGGCAGTGAGATAATGCTTTGCTCCGGTTGTGGGAAATGGAAATTTATCCATGGTATCAATGATAAGTTTCAAGACGAAAAAAGGATGAGTTTGTTTCAACCCTAATCCCAGCAGATCCTTTATGGCGCTTTGGTCAGATTGTTGTATTCTAAACCGTTCCAGACGGACTCCGGCGCAAAGGTGTGACCATCTGCCTATTTGAGTTCCTATGAGCCCGTTAATGCCAGACTTACGAAGTGTTCTCTCCTGAAGCCGGATAGTATCGGGGGTGGTACCATCAAAGCTTCTATAAATTTCTCGCTGAACTATTCTTTCTCTGGAGCTGAAAAACTGCAGATTTAGAGTGTTGGAAAAATTGGAGGTGAAAAGTTGATTATCTTTGAACTCCAAGGCATACTTTTCTCTTCGCATTCCCAGATGGATATGCAGGTTGGTGTTTATACCTAAGCCAAAGAGGTTTTCATAAGCAGGTTCAATAAAGCCCTCACCAAGATGAAATTCATCGAAACGCAATCCCAGCCTCATTCTCCAGTGTTGTTTCTCTGTGATAATAATCTTCAGATTACCTGTATTATCCACCTCAAGGTTTATATACTCAAAAAGTTCTGTGGAATATAGAGAAGACAGAGATTTCTGAAGAAGATCAGAACTAAGGGTGTCGCCGATTTTTATCACTGCAGCAGTTCGGATCAGACGGTTAGAAGTGGTTTTATTTCCAGAAATAGTGATTTTTTTAACTATTGCAGGATTAACTGACTGAAAGTCTTTTCTCTGATATGAGGTATCCGCAGTGATTTCCAGTCTATCTTTTATTTGTGCTATATGATCAATTGTGGCCTGATAACCAGCAGAAATCAAGGAATCAATGTTTTCAAAATCGGTATTTTTAAACCATTTGAGATCTGGAGTAATAAGTATATCAGCCAGACTTTTTTCCTGTACTTTCTGATGGGTTATCCCAATGGCTATAATCTGATTTACCATCCGTATTGGGTTATCCAGATCGGTTTTAGTCCACAACGGAGCAGTAACATCGACTGCCACCGTGAATCTGGCATTTTCATCTAGAGCGGTTTGAATGGGGATGTTCGATGATAATCCACCATCCACAAGAAGCATATTGTCCATCTCAACCGGAGAAAAAATAAAGGGAATGGAGCAGGATGCGCGAATTGCGGTAACCAGATTTCCTTCTGAGAAAACCACTTTCTCTCCTGTGAGCAGATCGGTAGCCACGATTCTAACAGGTATTCTCAGACTGTCAAAATTTCCATTTGAACGCGATTGCGCATCGACCAGCATAGGGGTCAGAAAATCATAGAACTGTTGACCGTAAGACTGACTAAAAAGCGAAGGTTGAAAATTGTGGTTAAAGCGTAATTCCAACAGATAGTTTCTAGGTTCGCTTTTTTGACTCACAAATAGTTTTCTGCGATTAATGATGTTATTGTAGATGCCATCCCATTGAACCGTTCTAACCAGCGAATCGATTGCTTGGGGAGAATAACCTGCTGCATATAAAGTACCTATCAGGGCTCCCATACTGGTGCCCACAATCAGGTCAGGCCTTAATCCAGATTCCTCCAAAGCTTTAAGCACCCCTATCTGGGCCAACCCCTTAGCTCCACCTCCACTTAATACCAGTGCGAATCGGGGGCCGACAGTATCTCCAGTAGTTATTAAAGCCTCTGTAGAAAAAGCAGGTTTTAATAGAAAGCATACTGATATTAAGACACTGATAGTGGTGTTTATACAAGATAAAAAATTTGTCATTTTTTTAAACACTCGGGTGAGATTCGCGAACTGCTAAATACAGAGTAAATATAATCTATATACTACATTAAATGAGCCATTTTCTCCATGTGATTTTCATGGCATAGAATTTGGTTCCTCATTGTTCGCTTCCCCTTCAAATAGAAAATCTGCAAAACTTATGGGACCTGGTATTTATATAATTTGCAGTATTTTAATGCTCAATAATTTGAGTACTGATAATCTCTATATAGTCCCTCAAAACGAACGGATCGGGGCAAAACTGGTTGCAGATGGACAACTGGATGCAGAATTTTTCGAGAAAATCAGGCCTTTTTACAATCAGCCTATCGATGTGCCACAGGGTGAGCTGAAAATTCTTTTGGAATTATTTCCACAACTTTCTTTTGATATTGCGCTCTCAAAGGATTTTCTGAAAAAATACCATCCCTGGGATCAGTCCGCTATCGCTCGTTTTTTTCAGGATCATCCGGCAATAGCGCAGTTCGAACCGATTTTGAGGTTTGATATAAAACCGGTTGATTTCAGGGCAAAAGCTGCTTTTGTTATCCGTAAAAGCAGTACTTCTGAGCTCTTTTCGAGTGGAGCCAACATGTCAATTGGTTTTTCTGAATTATTTAAAATGGATACCCGAATTACTTTTAATAATGATTACGCACGCTGGTACCGCAGAGCATTTTATTATGTCCCAACTGATAATTTCAGCTTACAAATAGGAAATTTCGGAACGTTTTTTGACAAAGGCCTTTTTTACGGATACTTTCGTTCCACAGATGCTTTTAAAGATTTGAGGATGAATAACTGGTTATATGGTAGTGCCAGAACCTGGAATGGAGTAAAGATCCAAATCGCAGGGGACAAAAAAGAGATCTTAAGATTGTTCTCGACAACTGCATATCTACACAAAAGAGAAACCGAAACCTCTGGTGGTGCAGTTCTGAATATTAAAGTAAGCGATAAGATGAATGTTAATTCAGGTTTTAGTCTGTTAAATCTTTATGGGTATTCAGAAAACAGTTTTTATGCTCATTGTGGAATTAAATTGAAATTTAACAGCCTGAATATCGAGATGCAAAGTGGTGCAGACATTGATAATCCCGGCAGTATTCCTTTTCTTGTGGAGAGCAGATATAAGCTAAACAGCAACAGGTTTAATTTTACCTTTGTATTCCTGCCTAAAAACTTTAATGCGCCCTGCAGCTATATGCTGCATAAAATACAAAGTAATAAAGATGAAATCACAGAGGCAGTGTCCATGCTTTCCGTTCAATCGGTACATTATTTGAAAAAGTGGATATCCCTTATACCGGTAATAAATGTGGAATTCACAGGACAGAAAACAGAAAAAGTATGCTTCAGAGTTTCTGCCCTAAATTCGCTCTCCCGTTTCAAACAAAAATTAACATACAGCATAATTCCTGGCTGTGGATTAACTGATACCACTAGCAATTCGTTGTGTAATACGCTAAGAATTTATCTGGGCAAGAAAATAGTTGTAGGCAATGATATTGATTTCCTATATCAGGATCGCTATAACTATTCGATAAATAGCTTATTGATTGCAAGAGTTGATCTTTTCCCTGCCTTAGCATTACAGCCATCAGTTTATTTTTTACATACAAAAGAGGGGAGATGCTCTTTTGTGTATAGTTTTGAGCAAATATTGAAGCTTCATGATAAAACTTATTCACAATTGAAGATTGAGCAATCGATTGATTCCAGAAAAAAAGGAGAATCGTTGAATGTTGAGGCAAAAGCTTCGTTTATTTTTTAGCGCATTCGCAGTGTTTCTGTTTTTCTGCCAGACCCAGGATCCACATCATGAACTTCATTTCACGGTTATTGATGTCGGTCAGGGGTTAAGTCAGATGGCAAGATTTAATTCTTTGGGTCTGGTATGGGATATGGGATCGGGACAACACATGGATGAATGGTTTAACGTTTATAATAAGGCTGGAAAACCATTCTTACAGGCCATTGTTATCTCACACAGGGACACAGATCATAGTGGCGGTTTACAGTTTGTGGATTCTACTGTTGACTGGAGTGGAATTATTGTAACCAGTATATATGAAGATACTTCCTATATAAAATCATTGTGCAAGAGATGGAATAAAAAAGTAATTATGAGAGCTGTTTGCGAGGGAGATACCCTGGGATATCTTCCGCAAACCTGTATCCGCTGCATCTGGCCTCCTTCAAAATTAAACGAATCGTTACCGCTACATTCAGAATTAATAAACAGGTATAGTCTGGTTTTTATCCTAAATTTCAGAGGTAATGATGTTTTAATCACTTCTGATATCGATTCTTCAATTGCTCTAAATATTGCAAACCTTTATAAAGAATCGCTTGATTGCAATATCCTCATATTTCCACACCATGGAAGTGCAGGATCACTCAACAGAGTATTCTTAGGTTATGCAAATCCTGAATTCGTCATCATTTCCTGTGCCCGGAATAATCCCTATAATCATCCTGCAGAATCAGTACTTTCTTTTTTAAGGACAATGGGCGTAAATCTAAGGATAACTTACCTGGACAAATCAATTTTTTTTAAAAGTAATGGTTATTATTGGGAAGAGTATTGAGCCTAAATCGGACGATTGTCACTGCAGTTCATTAAGCGCAGCCGGTGCAAAGCACCGTTTTTGCTACACCGCTTTTTTTGATATGTTTGCTTCGATCCCTTTGTTTATCGATTCAGAAGTTTTTGATAATATCACCCGATATGATCTTCCCATCTTTCGTCCACCCCTCCTTAGCAGACTACTGCCTGTTTTCTGCAGTAATCTGCTAAGGAGGGGTTGGACTCGTTTTTTTTATGATCTTGTGATTCAGGCCAAACAATCGACAGAATAAGGTTATAATTCTTTCGATAAGTATCCCAGACTGGTTATGGAAACCAGTTAGTCTGGTTTTAGCATCACAAGCTTTTTTGAAATCATAATACTATTAGTTATTTTTAATTATAGATGCCGAAAGTATTGATATTGCTTCAGAAAACTATGTGTGGCTCAGGGAATATTTATACTGGACACTTGAGCTGGATGAATGATATTGAACCTGTAGTGGAATTAAGGGTAAAATAAAGGCAGAACCAATGGACCAGTTTGCCTTTTTAAAGATCTGCCGGATTTAGAAAAACATGAGAGTGTTTATTCTGAGAAAGGGCCAGGTATTGTAGTCGATGACTTTTGAGACTCAGAAAAACTTTTTAGGCAAAACTCAGACCATTTTAATGGCTGAAGCAAGGTCGGAAAGATGGCTGTCATGGATTCGTCTATCAATAGGTATTATATATGCGGTTATAGCGATATTTGGTATATTGTTAGGTAAAACATCACCTGCCGCTTTTTTGATTCAATCTCTTTCGATCATAGTTCTTATTACCTACAGCAGTCTTTATCTTACTAACCGAAATTTCAGGCTTCATCGGGTCTATTTTACCTATGTACTCATATTCATGGATGTATTGGTAATAACCGCGATTCTGTGGTCCTATTTTGTAAATGGCGCAGGATTTAATATTGTTACCAGTGCTATATTTGGTACCTATTTTATAGTGATTACCTTTACCGCTTTGCATCACAAAGCAAGCCTTTCGATCTTTTGTGGATTGTTGTCTGTTGTTGGTTATTCAATATTGTATTTCATTTATTCATACCACAGCTCTTTCTCTATACTTTTTACCAACGACTATCTTTTCCGTCTGGTGCTTCTGATGACCATTGCAGGACTGGTAGCGGTGGTATCCAGGAATAACTCTCATACCATTCAACAGGTAATCAGCTCTGAGATCCGTTATCACAACCTGGTACACAGGCTCCCGGAGATGCTTTGCACGCTGGACAGTCATGGTAATTTCCTGTGGGCAAATATGGCCAGTCATGCACTGTTAGGAATCCCGGCAAAGGTGGTTGTAGGGAGGAATATACGCAGTTTTCTGATAAATCCATCTGTGTTAAGATTGGACAAGGGCTGGATTAAAGGTACTTTTGAAATTTCGGATTTCAATGGGGTAAGAAAGTTTGTAGACTGTGTATTTCAATCTGTTGATCAGGAATCTGGCAATGCTGCATTTGATGGGATTATCTCAGATGTGACCGATAGAGAGCTTGCCATCTCTCAGAGAGAGGAAATGGTTAACCGACTCTTTCAATATCAAAAGATGGAATCTCTGGGGACATTGGCCAGCGGGATGGCTCATGATTTTAATAATATACTTCAATCGGTTAATGATATAACCGAGCAGGTGGAAAAACAAAGCCAGGAGAGTGAGACCATTAAAAAAATGGAACTGATAAAAGAAACCATGGCTGATGCCCGGTTTCTGATTTCCGAGCTGTTTGCCCTGGGAAGGAAAAAGCCTCTTGACTATAAGGTAATTAATCTTGATACATTCCTGCAATCGGTAGTTGCTCAGTATAGTAATCAATTGGGACCGAATTTCTCACTTACCTACGAACCAATGGGTAATCCTGTCTGGATTCAGGGTGATCCCGATTATTTGAAGCGGGTTTTTCAGAATCTAATTGGAAATTCCAGAGATGCGATGCCTGGTGGGGGTAGAATACTGGTTTCCTGTACTTCTGTTCAGGGAGATGGTAATAATGAAACCGTTGTAATCCGGGTTTCGGACACTGGGACTGGGATTCCGCATGAACTTACCGAAAAAATCTTTGATCCATTCTATACCACTAAAAAGCCTGGAAAAGGAACCGGTCTGGGGCTGGCGCTGGTTAGAAGAATTATAATGCTTCATAACGGTAACATCACTGTAGAGAAAACCGGTTATGAGGGGACTGTATTTCGTATAGAGTTACCAATCAGTGATGAAGAGAGTTTCGAGAGTGATACTAAAAGCATTCTCTCCTTCAGGCTGCCCACTACTGTTCTGCTCTTAGATGATGATCCCAAGATAAGAGAGGTGTTGAAGATTTTTCTGAAAGAATTCAAGTATTCGGTTATAGAAGCCTCCAGTAGGGAGGAAGCTATAAATGAACTGCAGGCTAACATTGAAAAATGTGAAATTGTAATCATGGACTGGAATCTTGGAAATGAGAATCCGCACGAAATAATTAAGACCCTGCGTACTATAAAGAAGAATCTGATTGTAATAGTTGTTTCCGGTTATGCTCCGCAGCAGAAAAGCATTCAAAGTATGGAGATTCATAAGTGGTTCACTAAGCCATACGATAAAAATCAACTGGACATTGAAATTCAGAGAGCATTGCACCGAATACATCATGCATCCATCTCTTCAGAGAGCTGAAAAACCACCTCTGGTCTTACAGTAAGTCTTAGGAAATCAGGAAATCTGTTGTTGACTGCGGTATTTAAATGGCGTAGTACGGTGGAATTTGAAAAAGTACTTTTCCAGTTCATGCACCGAGCTGAATCCGCATGATTCGGCAATAGAAGCCTCGCTACAGTGTGATGAGCGCAAACGTTCCATGGCTATTTCGGTGCGGCAAAACATCAGATAGTTATGGAAGGACATTCCAGTGAATTTTTTGATCAGCTTATTTAGTTTTTTATGAGACATCTTCAACTCATGGGCAAAACGCTCATGTGAGAGATTCTTTTGGGTTACTTTACTTTCGATTGCTTCTTTAATCCGATCAAACTGCTGCTGTTCCGCTTCTGATCTTTCAAATTGGATGATTTTTTGTGGCTTCTTGAGAGAGAGCAATATCTGGTAAATAATGAAAGTGATAACAAAGCCGGAAATAAAGAAGATAGTCCACATTAAGATACGATTTTTGAAAAATGGCTTTGGTTGTAAGCTGGTTGTACCCCAGATAAAAGGACTGTATGCTTCCAGAATGTTTCCTTTTACCCAAGGGGTGCGAACAACCTGGTTACCTTCACCTAAGGTTTTAACAATCAGGTTCATCCCAAACGATTTTGGAAGAGAATCTGAAAATTCTTTCATGGGTATGGGAAAACAGATTTTAAATCCTTTAAAGTCTCCCTTTTCAATAGAAACATTGAAATCACCGGGAATGCTTTTTGAAGCCAGTGTAAATCCACCGGAATCATCATAAACTGGCTTGTAAATCATACGATAGGCATTGCCGTAAAGAGGAACATTATAAATATGAACATCTTTATGCGGGTAAGGTTTTCTTCCTGAACTGGGATCAATCAACACTTCCAGACCCAGACCTGCCAGGCTTTCGCGTGACATGTTAACATAAAACAGAGGGTCTTTTACATCAACAATAACCGTCAGATCTCTTTCGTTCCAATAAACCGAACCGGAAATTGACATTGCCGAGCGTGGGGGGGTAAAAACTATCGGATCGGCTAACAGCTCTTTTGTGCCTGAAAATTCATACGGAATAATTAAGGATGGGCGGGTTATTTTCTGGTGGGTGAAAAACACTCCTTCTCGCTTCACTGTTTCTGTTGAATCTTTACTGAAAGTGGCTTCTGCCAGAAATGACACACCTGAAAGCAGTTGGTTTGGAATCTCTGTTACATCCCAAACCAGTTTAAATGGGGGACGAGATATTATTCCCAGACTGGATATAACCGGGGTGTCATTGTTGGTTTTAAAATATCGAGCCTGAAACTCTACGCTTTTTATATTTTCGCATTTTGCATCAACCTGTAATGTACAACTGGGTATATCGATAACAGAACCTTGATCCGGCAAAACAAAATGAATACAATTGCCCGAATGTGCTGTGGTGGCTGATATTAAAAAAAACCAAAATGAAGAAATCAGGATAGATTTCATGAATCGGATTGCCTGCAATTTATTAAAAAATAAGCTCACGGTCTACGAGTGGCTCAATTTGCATTGAGAAGAAATGAAGTTTAAAAATATGCTGCATACTGGGCGCAGCTGGACTCGAACCAGCGATCTCCGCGATGTGAACGCGGCGCTCTAACCAACTGAGCCATGCGCCCCCTTCAAACTGCAATATAGAATAAGCCTCTATTTAGTGTCAATATTTATAAGTATTAATGTTCTGAAGGATCAAATGGAAATTTAGCAAATATTATGGAAATAAAACTGAAACAAAGTTATTTTAGGATCAAAGAGCTCTGAAAGGTTTTATGACTATGAAAAAATTGTCTCTGACAATTGTTATGTTGTTATGGGGAGCGGCTAATCTTAGATCAGAATACAGCACCAGCTTCTATATCGATAATAATGATGAGCTGATAAATTTGCCAGCATCAGCAGCCATGGTAGGTGCAGATTTAAGTTTTAACACCGGGGCCTCATCGTTCAGTTCACCCGCGAACCTTCCTTTTGATTCATTAAACAAGATAGAGCTGGCCTATGCCAGTTATTTTCAAAACAGCTTCAGTACCTCATTACTCTCTTTCAATGGTTCTGTCTCCAGCACAATTGGGTATAGCATAACAGCGGGCTACATTTATGTGCCGGATATTCCTCTGAGCGATACAACTAGTGAAGGGGTGGCTTATATTTATGGAAACCGTAATTGTTCGGCAATTTATTTAAGAGCTGGTTTAGGGAAAAGATTTGATCTGTCAGAAGCAATAAGCATTTCGGTTGGAGCTGCATTACAGGCAAAAAGAACCAGGCTAATTGGGCATCGCGGTTATGGACTTGGGATGGATGCGGGGACAAGGGTTTTGTTTTCAAAAATTGGTCTGTCTACAGCCATTCTGTTCGAAAATATTACTTCAAGTATGACCTACTGGGGCGGGGATTACTACCAGTGGGCTTATCCCCATATCAGGGCTGCTTTGGGATGGGAAAAAAGTATTCCATATATCTATGGAACAGTGCGGCTTGCTTACACTACACCCGATCTGTTGGCAAATGAAGGGGTGAATTATTATGCTGAGGACCAGATGCAGGGAGATATCACTTTACCAGAACCACAATGGAAAAGTGTCTATAAAAATCCGCAGCTTTTGATTCTTGCCGCCAGAGTAGGACTGGAATATATAATTATGGATCGGGTGGTTATAAGAGGCGGACTAACCAAGGGTAAAGTCGGTTTGGGTGCAGGAGTTAATCTTTTTAACCAGCGGGCAGGAATCGATTTTGCCTATGTCAATCATGAACTTGCCGGTACCTATCAGTTGGGGATATCCTATCGCTGGTAATTTAAAGAATATGCAGAAGGCTTACCGACAGGTCTGAGTGTGTCAATGAGCTTTGTTCACGAACAATTAGTGCAGATAATCAGTGAAGATCTTTCTTTTTGTGCTCTGATTTCCGGTCATCTGGATAAAATGGGTCTGAAGGTGATGCTTTCACATGATCAAACAGAAGCACTTGATGCATTTCGGAAATTTCATCCTCATTTAGTAATAACTGATCTTTACTCTTCCCGGATTGATGGACTTAAGATACTGGAGCAGATAAAGGAACAATCCTCTATTCCGGTACTGCTTACAGCTACTGCTTCAGAAATTGGAAATTCTCTTGAGAAGATTCAGCTCCATGGTGGTGATTATATCCTTAAACCAATCACAGCAGAACTTTTATATAGAAGATTACTTCCTCTTTTAACTCCCGATTCTTTTATCGATGATAAAAATTTAGCGACATTGATTGGTGGCATTCACT
>JAAYPC010000294.1 GCA_012519985.1 Fibrobacter sp. | reverse complement strand
ACTCACACCGATTGTTCGAAAACGAATTGGAAACCCCATGGAAGTCCTCTCTTTAATCGTTTAAAAACAGCTTATACTCAAGAACATTTAGTGCAATAATATAATAAAACGTTTAATATTTTGTAAAAATTAATATTGCAAATTGTATTCTGGTAGAATACTAAAGGATGATAACCAAAACAGAATTCAGGCAACACGGTTATTATTAAAAAATAGGGAATTGGAAGATAATAATAGTTGTTTACATAATATGTATTATCCGCGTGCCAATATTTCAATTCTATTAATTTTACGGTATCTGCCATTAATCGTAAAAACAAAATTACTTCCATTTTCCACTTATGTGAGTACTACACACTGGGCATCGATTTTTCAAGACTGATATCTTTTTAACCCGATATCCATCTCTCTGTATAACAACATTTTTACAGTTATAACAAATCGTATTACTTTCTCCAGGTACATTTCCAAGATACACGTATCGCAAACCAGCCTTTAATCCAATCGTTTTTGCGTGTTCAATGGTTTCAACTTTTGTGATCTCTTTTTGACCAAACTCATATTGAGGAAAAAACCTGGAGATATGCCAAGGAATATCTGGACTCAGCTCAGCTATAAATTCTGCAATTTTCTCAAGTTCATCTTCTGAGTCATTTTCTCCCGGAATTACTAACGTGGTGATTTCTACCCAAAGTTCTGCCTTATAAGCATCTCTAATAGTTTGAAGAACCGGTTCCAGTCTAGCGCCGCAATTTTTACGGTAGAAATCATCATTAAATGATTTCAAATCAATATTACAGGCATCCAAATATGGTCTTATAGTCTGCAGAGCTTCATTAGTCATATATCCATTAGTTACAAAAGCAGTTGATAATCCTTTTGATTTAGCGATATTACAGACTTCGTAAGCATACTCGAAATAGATAGTCGGTTCGGTATAGGTACATGAAATACTCCTGCAGCCACTTTCAATAGCTTTTTTTACTATATATTCTGCAGAAACTTCTCCAATGAATACACTTTTTTCTTTGGCAGTTTGAGATATTTGCCAGTTTTGGCAGAAACCGCAGGTGAAATTGCAGCCTTTAGTGGCAATAGAAAATGATTCCGTTCCTGGATAAAAATGATATAAAGGCTTTTTCTCAATAGGATCAACCTGTTGTGCAATAAGTTTTCCGTACGAATGTGTATAAAGAGTTCCATCAATATTTTGACGCACTTTGCAGAAACCGAATTTGCCATCGCTTATACGACAATGATGGGAGCAAAGAAAACAATGTACCTTACCATTCTCTTCTTTTTGATACAACATAGCTTCTTTCATTTTCAGCTCCGTTTTATTTGTGTAACCAATTGAAATGTAATGAAATATCTAATTCAACTTATAAATTTGATTCACTGGTGAGTTTCCCCAAACAGGAAAATTTCTGGTATATAATTTGAATCACTTAATAATTAATTACGTTTCCAAAACCATAGCGCGCTATTTTTTCGAACCTTACAGGTGTTTAAAAAGGAGGAAACATGGCAGAAAAAGCCAATCCAATCGATGTTGAGCAGGTCCTTAAAAACACCAGTTTTCCTGCATCAAAAAATCAACTCGTTCAATATGTTCGTGATCTGCATGCGGCACCAGAAATCGTGTCTGCATTGGAAAAAATACCTAATCGCAACTATAAAAGCGCAGCAGAAGCTGCAAGGGAGACCTTTAACCCAGAAGAAGGGCCTCTGCCACGTGGGCTCGATTCTTGCGATGACTAATCAGGCATGAAAACCTTATTCTTAGCAGGGGAGAAAACAATAGAGCACTCCCCTGCCCATCCTTTTCGTTTTTTTTAAGGCTCAGTTTTTATAGTCTTATAAAAACGATTAACCTCAAACCAGAAAAGGTGGTCAATTCATGTGCCAAATAATAGTTGTAGATGATAAAGACCTCTCTCTGGAACTGATCTACTGCTTCCTTACAAGAGTAGGATATCAACATATTAAAAAGTTCGATTCTCCAGTAAAAGCGCTTAATGAGATTAATGATGGCTATATTCCAGATTTAATCATTACCGATTACCGAATACCTCAAATGAATGGCATTGAATTTCTTTTTTCAGTATATAAGAAAACTCTTATGAAAATTCCATCTATTATTCTTACCGGTGATCCAGGTTCACTTCCCGCTATCTCTGAAAAAATTACAGTTCTTGAAAAAGGAAGAATTGAATTTTTTAAGGAACTAATCGATGAAGTATACAAAATCTGCAGTTCTATAAAAAAGTCAGGCTTCAAGGATCTTTCTCCGATTAAAAATCCAACTGTTCCTCAAAAAAGAAGTGCATACAAAAAAAACGAAGTCGTTCAGTTCTCCTGACAGCTTGGGCAAAAGCAACCTGTGCGACCCGAAAATTTCTGACATTTTAACTTTGAACCACATCTGGGACAAATTTTGCTTTTACGCCCTGAGTGAAGTAAAAAATGTTTTGGAAATGGATGGTCTTTGACTCTGGATTCAGTTGCTGTGGCTAACACAAAACTCATTTTCTGGAATATTTTCTCTATCTGTTCATCTGAGAGCGAAGATGCTAAAATTGAGGGATTAATCCTGGCTTGAAATAAAATTTCATCTGAATACTCATTTCCAATTCCGGCAAATAGCTCCTGTTTCATTAAAACTGTTTTTATGGGGGTTTTCTTGTTTGAAACGATACATGCAAACATTTCCTTTTTTAGAGTAAGAACATCCGGACCAAGATGATGCTTTTTAATGAAAAAGTCCACATCTTGCACTATACCAATCCTGCCAAAAAGCCTCTGATCATCAAAACACAGATAATCATTATCACAAAATTCTATCAACAATCGGCAGTGCTTTGGTTCCTGTGACAATTGGTGAAAAAAAAACAGCGATCCAGTCATTCCAAAATGCATGGTTAGCCAGACTCCCCCATCGGTTTGCACAAAAAGCTGCTTTCCCCATCTGAGCGTCTTAACGAATCTGTGGCAGATAAGATTATCGATCAATTCATCTATAGAAATATCCTGAAGAATTTTTTCCCTTTTCACCTTTACATCTATTATGGATTTGTTCATAGAGGTATCCTCCAGATACCTTCTAAAACTTTCTACCTCTGGAAGCTCCGGCATAAAAGCTGTCTCACCCGAAAATTCTGCGAAAATGAAGATTCATGATTGCACTTAAAATAAGGAATCTCAAAAATTACGCCAAGAACAATGAATGTCATTCTAACGAATTGAAAATTAAGTGACTATTGAGCTGATTTCAAGAATAGCGTCACATGATCAACCAATTAATAACAAGGGGTTTGAGTAGTTACTTTTTTAAAAAGAATCCAATGTTTATATTACCTTAAATGCACGATTAACTACAGTTAAATACAGCCATCCCTGAGGTTTAATGTCTATGAGATCGATATTTTTAAATAAAAGACTTTTATTTCTGGCAACTCTTTCTGTTTTTCTATCATTAAGCAGTGTGCATGCCCGAAAAATAAGATTAGACAGAGAAGGTGATGGCAATACAGTCAAAAACAACATAACTGCTGCAATAACAGCAGCAAATCAACCAAACGATACTATTTATATTATAGGCTCAGATATTGATACTTTTACTGGAGATTTTCCTCAAAATTTTTACAACGGTAATATCACTTTTTTAGGAAAAAATCCCAATCCTGATAGCTTTCCAGTTTTAATTATCCGCGGTAGCAACTGGAATAATTTCTGGACCAATACAGGAAATTGCACTACCAGATTTGAAAGGGTAGTTCTTCAGGGTTGTTCTCCAATCAGTAATCAACATAATTCTCATAAATGTGTTATTGAAAATGTTGTGATACGTGGTTATACGAATAATGCTGTGTTTGCGATTAATGGTGATAATAGCAATGCAATAACTATCAAAAACACAATTTTTATCAGCAATAAAAGACCGATCTTTCCACAACTACGCAGCCATAACAGCAATAGCCCCTACGGATCAGTAACAAATTGTACTTTTTATGGTAACGATACAGTAAACGCGGATAACCCATCTCAAGCCAGGTCGTTATTAACGGTCACTAACTGCATTTTTCATCCAACAAATAAGAATATAGCTTTAACTAACTCACTCAGGAACGTATATACATATTGTCTTTTGCCAACCTCTGCAAGATCATCACCATGGGGTATCGGCTGTGATTTCAAAGATGACCCCAAATTCATAAAAACTACCCCCTCTGCTGCCACAGATTTCCGCATCTTTAAAGATTCTCCTGCACGAGAAAAAGGAAGTACTTCTGCTCCACTAACAGATATCTCTGGAAAATCCAGAGACACTTATCCAGATATTGGCGCCTGGGAGTGGGTTGATACTAATGTGGCTCCAGTTAAAATCGAACTTTCCAAAAATTCAATAGCTGAAAACAACTT
>JAAYPC010000293.1 GCA_012519985.1 Fibrobacter sp. | reverse complement strand
GCCTACATGCTGTACTGTATTGAAAATGCCGAAGACTATCACAAAGCAAAAATTGACGATTTCTCAAAGGTAGGAGTGAAAGCTCCGGATGACAGCACATTGATAATAAAGCTGGGAAAACCTACTCCCTATTTTCTCTCTCTCATAATGCACCATTCCTGGTTCCCGGTTCATCCGCCAACTATTCTAAAACATGGAAATATCGATACCAGAGGAACTAAATGGACCCGTGCCGAAAATTTCGTGGGAAACGGCCAGTTCACTCTCGCCACCTGGCAGATCAACAGAATAATAACGGTTCGCAAAAATGAGCAATACTGGGATGCTGCAAATGTGTCCTTAAAAGAGATTAACTTCTATCCTATCGATAACAACTTAACAGAAGAGCGTGCATTCCGTACCGGTCAGCTCCACATCACTTCCGGTCTTCCTTCGCAGAAAATCGACTGGTATAAAACTAATAAACCTGATGAGCTCCGTATAGATCCCTATCTTGGAACCTACTATTATCTGATCAATGTTACCCGTAAACCATTGGATAATAAAAAGCTCAGGAAAGCGCTCTCTTTGGCAATAAACCGGGATGAACTGACAGAACATGTCACTAAAGGCGGTCAGATTCCCGCCGGATGCTTCACTCCTTATAATACTGCCGGGTACAGTTTCGATACGGTCTTGCGTTTTGATCCTGCAGAAGCCAAGAGGCTACTTGCTGAAGCCGGTTTTAATGATAAGAACCCTGTCCCCACTTTTTCACTTTTGTATAATACCCTAGAATCTCATCATACCATAGCTCAGGCTATTCAGCAAATGTGGAAAGAGCATTTAGGAATAGAAGTCACCCTTATAAACCAGGAATGGAAAGTCTACCTGGCTTCAACCAACAGTAAAGATTACGATATTGCCAGAATGGGATGGATAAGTGACTATAATGATCCCAACTCGTTTCTCGATCTATGGGTCACTGGCAGCGGTAACAATCGTACAGGATGGTCAAACCTTACTTACGACAGCCTCATCGATGCCGCTTCCAGGGCATCGGATCAGTCAATCCGCTATGGGCACTTCAAAGAAGCGGAATCGGTCCTGATGGATGAACTTCCGATCATTCCCATCTATTTTTATACTAATGTATACCTCCTGCACCCTTCGGTAAAGGGATGGCATCCTAACATTCTGAACATACACAACTATAAATTTATAAGCCTGGAATGATATGATCCGTTTTATTGCCAGACGAATTTTTCTTGAAACGATTCCTGCACTGCTTGTAATAGCTACTATTACTTTCTTTCTTATCCGTCTGGCACCGGGCGGCCCTTTCAGCACAGAGAAAAGCATCTCGGTGGAAGTCTTGAATCAGCTTAACTCTCATTACGGACTGGATAAGCCACTTCTTACCCAGTACTTTCTTTACCTCTCAAAGATGCTTACTATAGACTTTGGGCCATCTTTCAAGTATCCCGGCCGCACAGTCACCGAACTTATCGCCGAATCGTTTCCGGTCTCACTGGAACTGGGTTTGTATGCTCTTATAATAGCTTTGGTACTGGGGATACTCTCAGGAATGATTGCTGCATCAAAGCCCTCTTCCATTCGTGATTACCTCACAATGAGTGTGAGTATGACCGGAATCTGTATTCCGTCTTTTGTGTTAGGCCCTCTTCTTGTATTGATTTTCAGTCTGAAACTGGGATTATTCAATGTATCTGGTTGGAACACTGCATCCGACAGGATTCTTCCTGCACTTAGCTTAGGAATGGTATATGTGGCTTATATCTCCAGGTTGACCCGCGGAAGTCTTCTGGAAACTATGGTTCAGGACTATATAAGAACTGCACGTGCCAAAGGGCTTTCCGAAAAGATTATCATTTTTCGTCATGCTCTTCGTGGCGCAATTCTTCCGGTACTCTCCTTTTTGGGTCCGGCTGCTGCGGGACTTATCACCGGTTCCTTTGTAATAGAGACCATTTTTTCGATTCCCGGGCTGGGAAGATTCTTCGTTACAGCCGCATTTAACCGTGATTACACCATGATAATGGGAACTGTGGTTTTTTACGCCCTGATAATGATCTTTTTCAATACTATAGTAGATATTCTCATTGCTTTTCTTAATCCCCGCCTGCGGAGTACACTGAAATGAAAACGAAAACAAAACTCGCAGGAAATTCACTGTGGCGTGAAGGAATGCGCCGCTTTCTTCACAACCGCCTGGCTGTAACCGGACTGATCTTTCTTCTTGTCATGATTACCCTTTGTATTGCAGCACCACTTTTGACATCATATAGCTATGAAAGCCAGAAACTCTCCTCCGGAGCAACACCTCCTGGTGCTTCTCATTTAATGGGAACCGATGTGCTGGGAAGAGACCTCTTTACCAGAGTACTATATGGAGGAAGAGTCTCATTTTCGGTTGGACTATGTGCCACACTGGTCTCGGTTATCATAGGGGTATGCTGGGGTGCTGTGGCCGGATGGTGTGGAGGGAAAGTAGACAGTATAATGATGCGTATAGTGGATATTGCCTACGCATTCCCATTTACAATTTTTGTAATTATCCTGATGGTGTTTTTCCAGAGAAGTCTTCTGCTTTTATTTATGGCTATTGGTGCAGTAGAATGGCTGACTATGGCGCGTATAGTACGTGGTCAGGTCATGGCTTTGCGTCATCAGGAGTTTATCGATGCAGCAATCGGTTTAGGGCTTAGTCACCCCAAGATCTTATTCCGTCATATTTTGCCCAATATTACCGGGCCGGTGATAGTCTATGCGACTCTTACTATTCCAGCAATCATGCTGCTTGAGGCATTCTTAAGTTTCCTGGGTCTGGGAGTGCAACCTCCGGCAAGTTCCTGGGGGATATTGATACGTGAAGGAACTGAGGCTATGGAAGAATATCCATGGCTTCTTCTATTCCCTGGAGCGATTCTCTCGCTCACCCTTTTTTCTCTTAATTTTATCGGAGATGGGTTGCGGGATGCACTTGATCCGAAATCCTCGCGGGAGTAAACCGATGCTTCTTGATTTAAAAAACATCTCTGCATCATTTCATCTAAGAGGCTCGGTGGTACATGCTGTCAGAAACGTTTCTTTAAGTATCTCTCAGGGTGAAACCGTGGGAATCGTGGGAGAATCCGGTTCAGGTAAAACGGTTCTTTCGCTCTCGCTAATGCGTCTTCTGCCCATTCCTCCTGCAGTTATAAAAGGAAATGCCCTGTTTGATTCAATTGACCTTATCAACTGTACGGACCGGGAAATCCGTTCGATCAGAGGAAACCTCATCAGCATGATTTTCCAGGATCCTCTGAGTTCTTTCAACCCATACCTGCGTCTCTCGGATCAATTGACAGAGCCGCTCCTTTGTCACAAGAGCATCTCCCGCAAAGAAGCACTGGAGATAGCTGCCAGTATGCTCGCCGAAACCGGTATAGCACAACCTCAGCAAAAAATCCGCTGCTATCCTCACCAGTTCTCCGGAGGAATGCTTCAACGTGCAATGATTGCCATGGCCCTGGTTACCAGGCCATCGATTCTTATTGCCGATGAACCCACGACAGCTCTCGATGTCACCACTCAGGCACAGATTCTCAGCCTTATGAAAACCCTTCAACAGCAATATTCAATGTCTATTATTTTCATTACACATAATCTGGGAATTGTGGCAGGATTCTGTGACAAGGTCCATGTAATGTATGCAGGAATGATCCTGGAATCTGCAAAAACCGCATCACTTTTTAAAAACACCTCACATCCTTATACCAGAGCTCTGATTCGCAGCGTTCCATCTCTTCATG
>JAAYPC010000043.1 GCA_012519985.1 Fibrobacter sp. | reverse complement strand
TGGTTCTCCCGGAATTGGATGCCCGGTAATTGCATCGCTTACTGCAGCAAGTCTTGCCCTGATCGTTACAGAACCAACGGTATCAGGTGTTCATGACCTGAGAAGAATCGCAATGTTGACAAAAAAAATGGGGATACCGGCAATGGTTTGCATCAATAAATGGGATATAAACCAATCCATCACAGAAGAGATCAGACAAATTACCGATTCGCTGGGATTGCAATTTGCAGGGCTGTTGCGATATGACAAGGCAGTCACTGCATCCCAAAGACAGCAAAAGACTCTGCCTGAATACAGCTCAGAAGGTGTTGTCAGGGATGTAATGAATGTATGGGAGTGTGTTGTAGGCGCAGCAGAACAGAAAGGTTTTAAAAAAGGAATAGATCACAATGGCAACGAACATTAATGACACTCATGAAGATTCATCAAATCTTATCGAACCAGATAATATGAGACGAATGAATGATCCTGACGGTGCTGCATATATCGAAGGGATCTGCGGTGATTCTATGGAAATGTACATTGTTGTAGATAATGATATTATCTCAGAGGCTACATTTTTCACCGATGGTTGCGATTCATCGCGGTTATGCGGTGCAA
Organism: Fibrobacter sp.; assembly: GCA_012519985.1. Classification (GTDB taxonomy): domain Bacteria; phylum Fibrobacterota; class Chitinivibrionia; order Chitinivibrionales; family Chitinispirillaceae; genus JAAYPC01. The sequence goes on along the minus strand of JAAYPC010000043.1, from coordinate 3,858 downwards.
CCGCTGCAGGGCTAGCCAAAGAGAAATCAATCAAAGATGTCCTACGCTTGTCACCAGCAGATGTGATTGATACTTTGGGAGAAATACCTGGTGGTAATGTCCATTGTGCCATACTTGCCGTGAGCACGCTTCATCGGGCACTTGCAGAATATCTTTTAAAGACACAGAAAGGGTAGTCAGACAAAGTATGAATGCATGCATTTTTGCCAACGGTGAACTCGATTTTCAGCATATTCTAGCTTACAATACAGGTGATTGCATATCATGTAACTGTATTATTGCAGCCGATGGTGGTGCCAGGCATTGTTGTAAACTTGGTATCAAGCCGGATCTTATAATAGGTGACATGGACTCTATCGATTCTTTGACAGAACTGACATTTGCTGGAATCACTAAAATTTCATTACCACGAGAAAAAAATTTAACAGACACTGAATGTGCCATCAAAGAAGCATTGAAACGCAAGTATTCTCAGGTGACAATTTTGGGTGGCATTGGTGGAAGGATTGACCACACCATTGGCAATATAGTCCTTGTCGTAAAGTATGCCGGAAAAGTCGCTCTTGTAACGAAAGATGGATTATTGATCGGGCTTAGCTCATCGCATGCGTGCAAATTGAACGGTCCTGTAGGTTCGATTGTTTCAATGGTTCCATGGGGAGAAGTTGCAAAAGTTCAGACTAGTGGCTTGAAATATCCGATAAATAATGAAGTTCTCAAAATCGGATCCAGAGGCATAAGCAACGAAATTTCTGGGAGCCCATCGTCAATTTATGTTTCTAGTGGAACAATACTTCTCTTTATTGAGAAAAGCATTCGATTTTGTTTTAATCATCATGACACACGCTGTTCAAATTCTAAAGGGAATGAGCATGGATGAAAATTTTTTTTCTAATCCTGATGTTCGTTTTAATTGGAAGCGTTGTATCAGTTTTATTTGCTTCTGTTTTCCTGCTTGTTTCTTCCGCGATTCGGCAGAAGATCATTCCTGCTCTTGTCAGCTATGCCGCAGGGACACTTCTTGGTGCTGCTTTTATCAGCATGCTTCCGAAAGCCATTACATTGAGTGCTTCCCCCGCCAATGTTATGACAACTTTATTGACTGGCATTGTTGTGTTTTTCGTACTCGAAAAGTTTGTTTTATGGCGTCACTGTCACAAGCCTGATTGCGAAGTACATAATGCAGCCGGACCAATTATTCTCTTTGGAGATGCGTTGCATAATTTCATTGATGGAATTGTAATTGCCAACACATTCATTGTTTCAATTCCGGCAGGAATAGCCGCATCAATAGCCGTAATTGCCCACGAAGTACCACAGGAAATTGGTGATTTTGCGTTGCTGATAAATTACGGGTATACCCGAAGAAAAGCATTTATTTACAATTTAATATCAAGCGCAACGGCCATTCTTGGTGCGGTTGTCGGTTTTTTTGCACTGAAATCCTTTCAGAGCTTTGTACCTTATGTACTTACCTTTTCGGCTGCAAGCTTCGTGTACATCGCATTGGCAGACATACTGCCTGGTTTAAACAGAAAATCCGATTTCATTTCGAGTGCTATTCAGTTTACTCTGATGTTTGTCGGTATAGCAACAATAATTCTCATTAAAAGTGTGAGCCATTGATGAAAGGTCAATCGCGATTTGATTTCAATCAGGCTGCAGCCGTTTATGATGAATGGTTTACAACCTCAATGGGCAGATACTACGATCTTGTGGAGAAAAGAGCGATAAACCGAGTCTTGAAAAACATATCAGGGAAAAAGCTGTTGGAAATAGGATGCGGAACAGGGCACTGGAGCAAATACTTTTCTGCACATGGATTTTCTGTTGTTGGTGTAGATATTTCATTTGAAATGCTGAAGAGAACTTTGCGTAAAAGAATTCCAAAAGCTGAATTTGTTCAATGTGATGCTTGTCATTTATCGCTGCGCGATAATATGTTCGATATCGCAGTTTTGATCACAACCATAGAGTTTATTGAAATGCCACATATTGCAATCAAGGAAGCTGTTCGATGCTTAAAAAAGCCGGGAGGTTGTCTGATGGTTTGTACATTGAATGCCGAATCCAAACTTAATAAGCGAAGGTTAGCAAAGAACGAAGTCCCATACCATAAAGCCTCCATGTTATCCACAAAAAATCTTAAGTATCTTCTTACACCTTATGGGAAACCGACGATATACACCTGTGCTTTCTCATTTAATCCCACCAGGCCGATCCCGGTTATTGACCCGATTTTTGACTCAGTCGCAAAAACATTCAAACTGCAATCTGGCGATATTATAATAGGAGAGGTTAAACTATGAACATACAAGCTGAAGTAAGTTATTATCCTCTAGGAAGAACCGATTTCAATAACTGTATTAATAAGTTTTGCAGAATTATTTCTAACAAAGAATTGATTGCTGAAACCAACACCATGAGTACTGTCATCATCGGTGATACATCCAATGTAATGCATTCGCTTGCAGAAGCGATAGAGGCAGTTGCTCATCAGTCAAAATTTGTGGTTGTATGCAAGATTAGTAATGCATGTCCCCTGGAACATGAAGGAGGTAGACGGAAATTATGATACAGGAAGCCGATTTACTTTATTTCAAAAACTGGTTCGAGATGTATATCAAGCAATTCTGTACTGGAGTTGAACGAATCGATTCTGCAATTTGTTTAAAAGTAAGGCATACAAAAGATGTTGTGCGGGAAATACTGGATATCGCTGACACACTGCAGCTTGACGCAGAACAACACTGTCTGGCAGAAATTGTCGCAACACTCCATGATATAGGTCGTTTTGAACAGTACATGAGGTATCACACCTATTCAGACCAAAGATCCGAAGATCATGCAAAATTGGGACTGGAAGTAATGTCTCAAACCGGCGTGATCAACAGGCTATCAAAGGATGAGCAGGAACTTGTCAGAAATGTAGTGTATTACCATAATCGGGCTTCTTTGCCCCATAGCGATGATCAGAAATTTCTTCTGATTCTTAAATTGCTTAGAGATGCCGATAAGATTAATATTCTTCAGGTGGTAACTGAACACTATGCAGGAATAAACCGGAATAACGCAATTAACCTGGGGCTTCCAGATACACCTGAAATATCGGAAAAAATCGTTCAGTGCATTCTTGGGAAAAAAATAGCAAATGTTAAAGATATGAGAACTGTCAACGATTTCAAACTTTTGCAGGTCAGTTGGGTGTTCGATATCAATTTCCCAAGGACATATCAAATTTTCAAACAGCGTAGTTATATCGATAAGTTATCTTCAGCGCTGCCACAAACAGAAATAGTGAAACATGCTATTGAATCGGCAAACAGTTTTTTATTACAAAATGCATAACTGGAAAGTAGACTAAGAACAGGTTGAAACATAGAACATGATCTCTAATCTTAGCATTACAATAATTGTAGACAATGTGTCAGATACTTCAGAGTTGAAATCTGAGCATGGTTTATCAATCTGGGTAGAGGCCGATGACAGAAGAATTCTTTTCGATACAGGCCAGAGCGACATTCTCATTCATAATACTAAACGGCTTGGAATCGATTTGGCATCAGCAGACACACTCATTCTTTCGCATGGACATTATGATCACACAGGAGGTGTCGAGCCAGTAATAGTCAGGAATTCATCGATCGCTATCTACTGCAATTCAGGTGTTTTTATTCCTCGATACAGCCGTCAACCTGATGGCAGAATGAAGCCAATTGGAATCACCAGGAAATCATCAGAAGCGCTCCACAAAGTTTGGGACAATATTCATTGGGTCGATAGACCATTAATGCTGGCGGATGATATCGGAATTACCGGACCAATTCCTCGGGTAACTGATTTTGAGGATACCGGGGG
>JAAYPC010000292.1 GCA_012519985.1 Fibrobacter sp. | reverse complement strand
ATTCTGACAACACATGTAATATCTGACTTGTTTTCAGATAGATTGTCGACGAAATCCTCATGTGCCATTAGTAAGGATCTTTTAACGAGGAGGAAATTTCTGGCGACTTTCATTACACTTCCTTGTTGTTATTGTCTCTTTTGATATTATCAATAATCTGTTCAATTTCCTCATTACTAAACCCGGTAATTTCCCTGATGGTTTTCCAGCTCATTCCCTTTTTTAACATCCTTTGAATAATGTGGTATAGCCGCTCTTTATTCTCGATACTTATCTGCTTAATTACAGTGTCTTTTTGTTCAATCACCCGCTCTTTTTGCTCAATCTTCTGTTTATACTCTATGCTTTTTTACTCAATTTCCTTGTGCAATTTCCTCTCAATTTTCTCTCTTTTCAGTCGCTCTTCTTCACGTAACAGATCTGCTATCGTTTCCATATATACCTCGCCACCACTGTGCTCTTTAGCTACTATTTTCCAGAGCTGAACTGTTAACCCCTTGTTAATCACAGAAGCAAGATAGATTAACACCACTTTCAAATAATCATAATCCCCATTTGGAATCTTTTCTGATAACCTTATAATTTGGGGCAAAACATTTAAAACATCTGGACTTCTGCTATGTTTGAGTGCCAACAGCAGCATTTTTAACTTATCACGTCCACCGCAGTAGCCTGCTACGGTTGGACTGTCTTTAATCAGCTCTGGATTAAATACCGATAAATCCAGAATACATTTCCTGAAATCATCGATATACCTTTTGATCTCCTTAAAAATTTCGAATAACTTCTTTACACTATTGGCGAAATTACGGGGGTATTACCATTATATACAATAATTGGAATTACAACCGGTAAACGATTAAATGTTTCATCCTGCTGTTTCTCATGCAGAGCCCAGATTTCAATTATATAGCGAAATAATTTTTTATGAATTTTTTTATCCGGTGTGCTCTTATGTTCAAAGAGCAAATATACCCATTGATCATTTCAATAGCTTGAACCGATAAAGAACATCTGATCGGTGTTCTTTCAGCCTTTGGTCGATCCAATCGTCTTTAACGATTTCCAACGTTTCCCAATCTATATGGTGCATAACAGAAGAAGGAAATGTTAAGAGAATAAATTCCCTGCAGATTTCTATATCTTGCATCGACTCTCGGAACAGGCGATCGTGGGCATGCTGAATATGGATCAGGGAGGAATTATTCTGGCTGTTTTTTGAAGGGGGCATATAGAAGCATCATCTGTGCCATGAAAATACCCTAAGATACTCAAAGCTTTTATGTCTGTTTTTAGTAAATGAATCTACGAAATCTGGTGAAATTATGAATGCACTTCCATAAGTAGTTATGTTTGCTCCATCCCCAAGAGGAAGACGTCTATCGTTACGACCCAATTTTGCTCGGAGGAATTTTTCGTACTTATCTTTATGCGAAGTGCGCACCTGAATCTTTTGCAACTGATTGGCAGATTAGTCCTTTAGCTGCATGCTGGATTGCACTTCGATAAGTTATTAGGTTTGCTCCGTCCCCAAGAGGAAGACGTCTATCGTTACGACCCAATTTTGCTCGGAGGAATTTTTCGTACTTATCTTATGCGAAGT
>JAAYPC010000291.1 GCA_012519985.1 Fibrobacter sp. | reverse complement strand
TGGATCGAAGAGAAGAACATTCCTGCCCATAAAATCGGCAGATTTTGGAAGTTTAAAGCAAGTGAAGTTGATGAAGCTTTTATAAATGCAGGAAAATCTATATCACAGTGATAAAAGTTAAGGAAGTGTTTTCATGAATATCCAGGAATTAGCCAATTTTATATGGTCTGTAGCAGATCTCCTTCGGGGAGATTACAAACAATCTGATTACGGAGAGATCATTCTTCCATTTACCATTCTACGTCGTCTTGATTGCGTTCTGGACAAAACAAAAAATGCAGTTTTAGAAAAATATTCCTCTTCAAAGGGTTTAAACGAAGAAGCCCTTGAGAAGGTTTTAAATAAAGTAGCTGGACAGAAATTCCATAATCACAGCAAGTACGATTTTCAGAAGCTTCTTACAGATCCAAACAATATCGCCCGAAATATGCGAAATTTTGCAGCAGGTTTTTCAAGCAATGCCCGGGAAATTCTTGAAATGTTCAAGTTCGAAACTAAAGTTAAGGATTTGGATAATAAAAATCTTCTTTTTCTTGTTACTGAAAAGTTCGCAGCAGTTGATCTGCACCCGAAGCATGTTTCCAACATGGAAATGGGATATGTTTTTGAAGAGCTTATCAGGAAATTTGCTGAGACTTCCAACGAAACAGCAGGAGAGCATTTCACACCACGAGAAGTAATCCGATTGATGGTTAATATCCTGTTTATTAATGACAGGGACATTTTGACTCAAAAAGGTATTGTAAAGACTCTTTATGACTGTGCATGTGGTACTGGTGGAATGCTCTCTGTTGCTGAAGAGTACCTGCACGAGCTTAACCCCGATGCCCGTCTTGAAGTCTTCGGTCAGGAACTCAATGAAACATCCTATGCAATCTGTAAATCTGACATGATGATAAAGGGTCAAAACCCTTCAAATATCAAGTTTGGTAACAGTTTCACTAAAGATCAACTGCAGGAAGATAAATTCGATTACATGCTCGCCAATCCCCCATTTGGTGTGGAATGGAAGAAGGTTCAGAAAGAGATCCAAAAGGAAGCAGATGAATTAGGTTTTGGTGGTCGGTTTGGTGCAGGACTACCCCGAATTTCCGATGGATCGTTATTGTTTCTGCAGCACCTTATCTCAAAAATGAAGAACGGGAGTAACGGTTCCCGAATCGCCATTGTTTTTAACGGCTCTCCCCTGTTTACAGGATCTGCAGGATCAGGTGAATCAGAAATTCGCAGATGGATTATTGAAAATGATCTGCTCGAAACGATTGTCGCCCTGCCTGATCAACTATTCTACAATACAGGGATTTCCACGTATATATGGGTAGTAACCAACCGTAAAGAACAGAAACGTAAGGGAAAGATCCAACTCATAAATGGAACAACGTTCTTCAAGAAAATGTCCCGTTCTTTAGGAAATAAGAGAAATGAACTGAGCGATGAAGATATCGCCACCATTACAAAGATCTATGGCGATTTTAAAGCAGGTAAATACAGTAAGATATTTAACAATTCAGATTTTGGTTATTCACGAATCACGGTAGAACGCCCCCTTATCGATGAAAAAGGTAAAATTGCAAAAGATAAACAGGGTAATCCAAAAGCTGATGCTAAATTACGTGATGCTGAGAATGTTCCATTGAAAAAAGGTCAGTTAGTATCGACAGAAAAAGATATTGATGAATACATGCAGAAAGAAGTGCTCCCCCATGTCCCCGATGCCTGGGTTGA
>JAAYPC010000290.1 GCA_012519985.1 Fibrobacter sp. | reverse complement strand
TTTGCATTGCTGGCATCAATAAACCATTTTCCAGTACTATGGAAAAATCTCGAGAAAGACTGGCTTTGGCCTTGGATAATGTTTCTTCTAAGGAAGAGATCGAAAAACTGATCAAATCTACCTTAGACTGGATTGGGGTATATAAAATTGGTCTGGAGCAGTTTACCCGCTTTGGACCATCAATACTTGAACTGGTGCGTAAGCATAACCGCAGGATCTTTCTTGATCTTAAATTTCACGATATTCCAAATACTGTTGCCAAAGCGGTATCTTCTGCCTGTGAACTGGGTGTACATTATATGACTATACACACCCAGGGTGGGGTAGCCATGATGCAGGCAGCAACTGAAGCTGCATCCAGAACCAAATCAGATATCTGCACCAAGATTATTGGTGTTACTTTGCTGACCAGCATAAATGCTCATGCTTTAGCTGAGGAACTCTCAGTACAAATGGATTCTACAACCTATGTGAGACATTTGGCAACATTAGCGGTTATTTCCAGACTTAATGGTATTGTTTGTTCAGCAGTGGATCTTCCAGGGATAAAGGATATTTTGCCGGATCATTTCGAGGTAATTACACCTGGAATTCGCCCATCCGGCTCAGATGTTGGGGATCAGGCACGGATAGCAACGCCAAGGGAGGCAATAGAAAATGGCGCTACACTCTTAGTTGTGGGGCGTCCAATTACTGCAGCAGAGGATCCGGGAGAAGCGGCCAGAGCAATATTGAACGAGGTAATATTTAAAGATGAAGGTATTGAAGAAAGATGAGGTGGATAAATGCAAAAAGTGCTTTTTATTGAGCCCCCTCCGACTTTATCATGGTCTATAAATTCTAAAATTTCAAAAGCTGGCCGAAGACACCCTTGTTTAAACGAGACTGGCGAACAAACCTATAGTTACCAGAATCTTTCATGTGCGGCTGTTTTGCGCGAAGCCGGTTTTGCAGTAAAATACTTACACTGCCCGACAATGCGTCTTGACCTGGACACAACCTGTTCTAAAATAAAGGAAGAAGCCCCTGATGCCGTGGTTATAATGGTAGAGCACATAAATTACAATGTTGCCCAGGCTGTCTCCGACTTTGCTAAAAAAAACAAAGCATTGGTTATCTGGGTAGGACCTTTTGTAACAGCCCTGCATGAGAGTGAAATAAAAAAAGATTGTGTAGATTACATTTTGAGAGGTGAATGGGATTATACAGTTCGAGATCTGCTTTATGCTGTTACTGATAATAAAAATCTGGAAACCATAGCAGGTCTGACCTGGAAAAGTGAAGAAAATAAAATAATAACAAACCCCAGAGGGGAGCGCATAGTTGATCTTGACAAGCTTCCTATTCCTGCTTATGACCTGCTGGATTTGAGTAAATTTTATGAGAGCGTATTTGTACGTTTTCCGGCTGCAACCATGATTACCTCCCGGGGATGTCCCTTCAATTGTATTTATTGCAGTTATCCACAAACGATTTACAGCCATAAACACTGTGCCATGTCACCTCAGCGGGTACTAAAAGAAATCAAGTACCTGGTTAATGATTTGGGAGTAAAAGAGATACGCATCGATGATGATACTTTCGACATAGACCGCAACAGGGTTATTGAAATCTGTAAATTGTTAGTTGAGGAAAAACTGGATTTTACTTTTTCTGTACAGTGTCGTCCTCAGCTTATGACTGATGAAGAAGCAAAGTGGCTGAAACGGGCTGGCTGCCGCATGGTTCTTTACGGTGTGGAATCAGGCAACGATGAGATACTGAAAAAGATCAGAAAAAATACCACCAAAGATGAGATCCGCCG
>JAAYPC010000042.1 GCA_012519985.1 Fibrobacter sp. | reverse complement strand
TAAGAATCTGGAGCGCCGCATGCTCTACCGGGCAGGAGTTATACAGTACAGCTATCATAATCAGCGAGATGCTTGAAGGGAAAAGGCAGTTCGATGTAAGACTGCTTGGCACAGATATTTCTGATAATGTAATTGCTAAAGCCAGTTATGCAAAATTTAATCAACTGGAAATCGAACGGGGAATGCCACAAGCCAAGCTGGACAAATTTTTCATCAAGGATGGCAATTTGTGGAAAATCCGCGATGAAATAAGAGCTATGGCAACATTCAAATTATTGAACTTACTTGAACCATATTACTTTCCCTACAAATTCGATCTGATTTTATGTCGTAATGTAGCCATCTATTTCACAGAAGAAGACAAGAAGAAACTGTACAGTCGTTTGGCTGATGCATTGGCCAAAGATGGGTTTCTGATAATCGGGTCAACCGAATCGATTGGTGATCTGTGTCCGAAACTCAAGCCCTTCAGATATGTAAGATCTGTATACTATCAGCTTGGATAAAGTATTGAATTGAACCTTTATTCTAAACAGGAACAGGAGTAAGGAAGATTCAAAAAATCTGAAACAGGATAGAGATCTCCGTTCCTGTTCTTTTCTTGGTTAAGATTTTAAATTTTAGGATCTGGTGATAGGAGACTTGGTATTTATTTGCAGGCTTTTAACCGTTTTAGAAGTACTCTTTTGCTTGCTTAACCGGACACTACTGACCTGAAAATTTTAATAAAACTGTTGCCGAAGCGAAATTCTGGTGTTAAAATATTTAAACCTTTATAACAAAGCTTTATTCATTACACGCCATCTGAAGGAACGCACCATGATTAACCGAATCGTTAATGTGAACGATCAATTGGAATTTTCTGATACTCTGATAAACGAAATACTTCAAACCGGAAAAAACCTGAATTCAAGAATCACGTTAAAAAGAAATAATCATGTAGCCGATTGCCGCTCCATTCTTGAGGTCTTGTTACTGGGAACAGAAAAATGCTCTCAGCTTGAAATTTCTGCGGATGGTGAAGATGAGCAGATCGCAGTTCAGAAAATCTGCAATATTTTTAATCACCAGGGGAAAACTGAATAAATCTCACTGTTAAAACATTTCCGGCTGCTTTTTGCTGCAATTTCCTATCGGTTTGAATGACCGAAGTAAGTCTGCAAAAAGTGGCTGATCTCTTTTATATCTGATCTCTCCTTTTACTGCCCTACCTTTAAAGTATTTTATCGGTCGAAACTAATTCTCAAAATTTGCCTTTGAAGATCGATCTGATAATCACTGCTTAACATTCAGCCGGGAGTAAAAAATGGTTTATGGAGAGTACCTGTCGTTACAGACCAGAGGCTTTTCTGATATCTGCGAAATTACCAGCCATATCAGTGAGATCGTAAGCAAATCAAAGATTAAAAACGGACTGGTAAACATATTTGTTATTGGTTCAACTGCATCGGTTTCCACAATCGAATATGAAGAGGCTCTGGTGGAAGATTTTAAAGATCAGTTGGAAAAGTTTGCTCCTCACTCCATGCACACCCGCCACTCACAGACCTGGGGTGATGATAACGGCTTTTCCCATATCAGAGCAACCTTTATGGGGCCGGGAATAACAGTTCCTATTTCAAAAGGGGAACTGGTATTGGGAACCTGGCAGCAGATCGTGCTTATCGATCATGATAATCGACCCAGAAATCGGAAACTTTTTGTTCAGGTCATGGGTGAATGAGATTGCAGTGAAACACCCATAGCCGCAAGGTTTAATTCCGATTGTTAACAAATTTCCCCGATGCCCTCTAAATCTCCCGAACTGAGCCCCCTAACCCCCAAAGGGGGAACTAAGACCCACAAATCAAGCTACTTGGTCACATTATGCGATCCTAAAGTCTCCCGATGTACATCGGGAGTTTGGGGGGCCTGGGGATTTAAGGGGCTTGCTTCTGAAACTATCAGGTCCTAAATACTTCTAAAGTAAATTTCCCGATACTCAGATTTCGATTGTAGATCTCTTGAAAACGCCTTGATTTATCACTTTTTCCCGATTCACTGTAGACCTTTTTTCTGTATCTGGCAACCGGTCTGTTTCGGTCATTTTTCTTTTTCTATGCAATCAAAAATGAACATTTCATTTAAAAAGTGTACTAATATGATGAAACAGGACTATGAATTAAAATCTTCCATTTTTGATTCGGTTCAGAAAAATTAACCAAAATCTTACGATAATCAGAGTTTAGGAGTGACCCTATGGCCAAAAGGATCATTATTTTTGCTATTTCATTATTATTTATTAAAATAGATCTTTTCGCACAATTCAATCCCTGTAAGTTTAATTTCGGCACAGACTGGGACTATCTCGAGAATAACCAGTCTTCCAGCATTGCGAATGAAATTAACTATGTAACCAAATGGATTGTAAATGCCAGCTATCATGAGAATGCCGTATACGACAGGATGCTTGGATTTTGTGTTGAAAAAAAGAAAACTCCGGTCTTTTATTCTTATATAATTGCTAAAGCTGCTGCTTTAGGAGATGCAGATGTCGGTGGTAGACTGGGTACTCACGGTGCCGAATGGCTCAAGAATAATTTTAATAATGTAAAAAATTACTATAACGGTTTTGCGCAAAGCGTGGCCTCAAAGCTTAATGGAACCGGCCTTACGCCTATCTGGCTTATGGAACCAGATTATTATCAGTATGCCTCCGGGCCCCAGACCAGCCCTCTGTCTTTTCAGCAGGCAGGAGACTATATGGGCCAGCTTATCGATATCATAAGGACCCATCTTCCTGATGCTATGATTGCAATCGATATTTCTGCCTGGATCGAAGATCATAATAACACCCACAATTATTATGGATCCATGCCTTTGAATAAAGTCGATTTCCTGTTCACTTCCGGCGGACAGAGCCAGGCTGGCAGCTCCAATATTAAAGCGGAAAACAAAATGACCTGGAGTGGTATCTATGATGTCACTAAAAAACCGATCATTGCAGACTGCGGCTACGGTGCAGGGGGTGGATCAACCGGTCATAATGCTCAGTGGGATAACATTAGTAACCTTAAAGCCCGCATAATGGATGGTGTTGTTGCAGTCACTCAGAAAAATCCCAATGGAAACTGGGCAATTCAATCGATTCGTGAACAACTGGCCAATGAAAACATCAAATCCTGTGGAAGCGTTGGTGTTCAGTGTACCTTAACCGTGAATGTGGGAACTGGTGGAAAAGTTACCAAGAATCCCGATAAATCCATTTTTCCTAAAGGGGATACGGTATGGCTCACAGCTACTCCGGATAACCGCTACAATTTTAAAGGATGGTCTGGTGCAGCCAGCGGAACCAATGCATCAATAAAGATAACCATGGATGGTTCCAAGACAGTTTCTGCACAATTTGAAGCTATTCCGGAAAACATGCGTACCGTTACAGTAAAAGTCACAGGGGGATCGGGCTCAGTTACCAAATCTCCTGAGGAAGCATATTATTCATCCGGTTCGACAGTCACTCTTACTGCCAAGCCGGTAAAAGGAGTGAGCGTTTTTGAAGGATGGAGCGGTGGGGGGCTTTCCGGTAACAATACCACGGTTACTCTAACGGTGGGCAGCACAGATATCGTGGTTACTGCAACTTTCAAGGATACTCTCAAAATCGATACCATAAAAATCGAAGCAGAAAGTTTCGAGCAAAAGAATGGAGAGAATCTGGTTACTGAAACAAAAAATGGGGTAACCAGTATTGGATATATTGAAAGTGGCTACTCTACCACCTACAAGTTGGATGTCGAATTGGCCGGAGCTTATAAGGTCGTCTGCCGGGTGGGTTCGGGTCTGCAAAGTTCCAATTTCACTATTTCCATAAATGGTAAAAATGTGGGTACAATCGATTTTCCTGGTACCGTGGATAATTGGGAAACTTTTCAAGAGGAAACGCTGAGCAGCACAATTAACCTGGAAAAAGGTTCCCATACCCTTCAACTGAATTTTGGAAGTGCGGTCAATGTTGACTGGATAAAGTTTGTTATGGAAAAACCCAATGCGGTTTTAAAAAATCGTAAACAATCTGCGCTGCAGAATCTGAATGTGATTTCACAAAAGGGCGGTTTTATTACAACACTCCCTTCGATACATCAGTTTTCCTCATACACACTTTTTGATTGTAATGGAAGAAATGTTGGTAGCGGTCAGATTAGTACCGGTGTAAGACAGCTTTCTTTTTCTAACCTTACTAAAAATGTGTGGATCCTTCGGCTCAACGGTCCTAGCAAATCTGTCACGATCCGTACTGCTGTGATTAAGTAATATCCGTTTAATGAGAGGGTAGCGCTTAATCGCGGTAATTTTTCGGTTCCGAAGTAACCGGTTACCTCTGCCTGGAATTTGAGTTCCTGTCTGAGGTAACCGGTGAACTAAAACTCGTAAAATTTCCTTAATTCCCCTTTAACCCAAATTTTCTATTAGGCAGTAACTGGTACTGGTAGAGCGGACTGGGCCCATAATTTGTAAGCGGAAATGAAAAACCGGTAAGCTAAACCTGAAAACTGCAGTGCGAAAAATTTAGGTTTAAGG
>JAAYPC010000289.1 GCA_012519985.1 Fibrobacter sp. | reverse complement strand
TTCAAACCACTTCACCTTTTAGCTGGAGGGAGTCCGATGTCTTTTATCTACGTGACGGAGCAGGGTGCCTACATCAAAAAGAAAGGTCCCAGAATACAGGTCATTAAGGATGGTGAAATGCTGGCAGACAGGGCCGTAAAGGAGGTGCAGACCCTGGTACTGTTCGGAGGTGTTCATCCCACTACCGAAGCCATGCTCTCCATACTGGATAATGGCGGAGATGTGGCCATGATGACTATCGATGGGCATTTCAAGGGAAAAATGGTCAGTGCAAAAGGTAAAAATTCCATACTGAGAGTCGCACAGTATTCGCAGTTCGCAAATGAAAGACGGCGTGAGGAAATGGCTCGAAGGTATGTTGAAGCGAAGATCAGAAACGGTATGGATGTTCTTCTGGATTACCATTACAGTAACAGTAACACCTATCGTTTGGAAGATCCTGTCAGGGAGCAGATCGAGAAGATCTGCGATATCATTCATACCCAGCAGATGGATCTGGCAACGATACGCGGCTATGAGGGAACCGGTGCAAGACTTTATTTCCAGGAATTTGCGAAATGTCTTCTTCACGGCCGTACTTTCCCAGGAAGAAAATTTCACCCTTCTACCGATCCGGTAAATGCACTGCTTTCGTTTGGATACTCGTTTGTAGCGCGGGAGATCGAGGCGATACTGGAAGCCTGCGGACTGGATCCGTACATCGGCTTTTTCCATGAGGTCACCTACGGAAGGGCTTCATTGTCACTTGATCTGATGGAAGAGTTCAGACATCCATTGGTGGATCGGCTGGTTCTGAAGCTATTTAACCGGAAGATGCTGGATGATGATGATTTTGAGACACGGGGGGAGGTGGGGCAGGTTTATCTGAAAAAAGAATCGCTGAAGATTTTTGTCCGTCATTATGAGGAGTGGTGCAATAGTAAAAACCGGACCTGGACCGATGATCGGGAGATGTCCTGGAGGATGGTGATGTGGAAACAAGCAGAGAAACTTCGGGATTGCATACAGAATGAGAAGGAGTATTCACCTTTTTCATGGAAAACTGCTTTGGTAAAAGAGGGAGGGGAAGAGGCAGAAGAGAAAAAGATGGAGGAGAGCTTATGAAGTATGTAATTGCATTTGATATAGTTGATGACCGTATCAGGTCAAAGGTGGTCAAGATTCTTTCGGAGTATGCGTATCGGGTGCAGAAATCGGTGTTTGAAGGGTTGATCAGCAAGGAGTCCACAGAGGAGATGCAGGAGAAGCTTGCCAGGGTGATAGATCAGAAGAGTGATTCTGTGCGTATTTATCCTTTGTGTGGCAATTGTGAGCCGGAGGTACGAATAATCGGGATTGGCAGCAAGGTGGAGCAGGTAGATTACATTATACTGTGAGTATCTGATGGTAAAGAAAGTTACGTATAATATCAAATATTACGTTTAATATCAAATATGAAAAAAATAGGAATTAATATTAAAACAATATCTAATCAGAAGAAATCTGAACAGAAATATCTAAACGAAGAACCGGAAATGTTAAAACTGCTTAAAGGGCTTATCTGCCTTAAGGTTTCAATACATGAGTAATAACATCTGTGATATAAAAAAGAGTTTCAGGGAGGCTGAATATGAGAGGATTGGTGAGGACATTGTATACCCTAGCGAGAATGTTAAATGATCTGTCACACATACGAAAGGGGACAGCGGGCAAACGGATCAGGAACAAGCTGTTGGGTCGGTTGATTGGAAAACGGATCTTCAGGTAAATGGAATGAGTGGCATTTCAAAATCCGGGGCTTTGGTCTTGAGTGTTTTCAGAGAGGGTTTTGCTATTATATATTCCTTATATAATAGAGAAGGCGGTCATGTTTCTGAGCTGTTTATTCAACCAGGATTTTTTGGCCGAAAAAGGCTGTTTAAATGAAAATGCATTTAATCAGTTATAATTCAGTGAGTTAGTTTATTTAAACCGTTTACCGAAAGGATGACGAAAATGACCTTGTGTAAACAAAAGTTCGGGTTGTTGAAAAACGGGCTTGTAACGGCTTTGGAATC
>JAAYPC010000288.1 GCA_012519985.1 Fibrobacter sp. | reverse complement strand
TTTTTTTGCAAAACAATCAGACCGCCTTTTTCGTGGGCCGGAAAGGATTCCGGAAAGGCCAGTTTTGCTATTACAGAAATCCGTAACAAAGATTGATGCACATGTGATTTTTTGGGGACAGGAGTATCTATGAGCAGCGCTACTTTAAAAGAGGAAGAAGTCAAGAAAGATATCTACGATTTTTATGAGAATCAATCAGCTGAAAGAACTGAAGATTTGAAAAGTTGGCTTGATTCCGGTTCACCCCGAATTCCTCAGTCAAAATCATATTACTACTTTGAAGACAGAAAAATTAACAATGCACTGAAGATGGCGAAGCTCTCTCAATGTTCCAGAATACTTGAGATTGGCTGTAATCTTGGCCAGATGACATTCCCGTTGGCATTAAAAGGTTTTGAGATTGTCGGTTTTGACCTGTCAAAGAATGTTATTGAGAAGGCAAACATGAGAGTAAAACATTACGATCTCAAGAATATCAGGTTTGAAAGGCAGGATGCTGAAAAGTATGAGGGACATCCGGATGAATCTTTCGATGCAGTTTTCTCATTTTCAGCTTTTCGATATTTCCCAAACCCGGACAAAGCTCTTTCTGAAGCCTACAGAGTCTTAAAAAAGAATGGGGTTATTGTCATTGATTTTCCAAATAAATACTGTCCCTGGTTTAATATCATTAAAAGGATATTTTTCATAAAACCACATATTCATGATAAGTTGTATGATAAAAAGCAAATCAGGGCAATGATGGAAAAAGCAGGCTTTAAAAACATCACCTTCAATGTTTTTCTCTTTTCTTATAAAGGATTGCCCCCAGTATTACTTCCTCTGATGAAGATTGCTGATTTCGTTCTGGAGCGAATACCGCTAATCAGGAACACTGCAGCAATACTAATGGTAAAGGGAGAAAAAGAGTGAAACTGTCCTGGCTTCCGGGATCTTACATGGCTGCTGTCTCAATCACTGATGATCCTGATGATAGCAGTTTCCCAAAATTAAAAGCGGTTTACGATTTCCTGATGGAAACCGATTTTCCTGTCACCAGGGCCATGTGGGTGTATCCTAAAACGGAATATTCTGGCACTCCTCCAATAAAAAATGATCCCACGGCCCCTCTGTTAAACGATCCGGAATGTCTTCAGTATTGTAAAAAACTTCATAGCAAAGGATTCGAAATCTGCCTTCATGGTGCATCATCTGGAAATAATGACCGAAAGAGGACGTTGGATGCGCTGAATTTTCTTGAAGAGCATTTTGAGCCATCACCGATCTTTATCTGTCATTCCAAGAATGCCGAAAATCTGTATTGGGATGCAAATACAGCAAATTCACCAGTAGAGAAAATGCTGCTGCAGTTATATACCAAAAACCGATGTTTTGGGGAAATTCCGGATTCCCGATACTTCTGGGGTGATATCTGCAGGGAAAAGATAAATTATATCCGTCTGTACCGTACCCGATCGTTAAACACTCTGGCATTTAATCCATCAATGCCATATCATGATTTCTCAAAACCTTTTGTGAATTACTGGTTCTCTGCAACAAAGGGATATATCCCAAAATTACTCTCTGAAAAAAATCTGGATGAGCTCTGTTCAGAAAACGGGGCAGGTATCTTATATCAATATATGCACAAATATGTAAATGATGACCTGGCAATACCTAAGCAGTTAAGAGAAGCAATGGAGAGAGTGGCTGCTGATGGAAGGATTCTGAAAAAACCAGCGTCATTCATATTAAATCGACTTAAAGCGTTTCAAAATGTTCTGACCGTTAAACACCTCGAACATATATACCTTATAAATGCATCAGAAGTACCGGTGGAATCGGTGAAAGTATTTCTGCAACGAACCGATGATTTCTGTTCTGATACCGAATTCCTTTTGGATAAAATTAACAAAACGGTTATTTTCCCCAGAATCGAACCCTTATCGTTTATCCGGTTTAAAACTCCAGATAGTGTATCGAATAATAAACAAATGAAGCTGCAGGAAAATTTTGGAATCCTGAAGTTTCATAGAGCTACAGTGTATGTCAATCTTTCAGGAAAAGAAGCGCTGCTGAATATGGGTTCACAATCACCATTAAAGGTAAATGCTTCAGGAGTATTTGTGAAGTACAGTGACCCCGAAGCAGAAAGACTGAAAATTTTGAAAGAGATACCTTTAAAGGAACTATACGGGTTGAAGGCTGGTCAATTCCTCATTTTATTGCGGGAACACCTGTTTTTAGGTAGAAAAATATCTACCAGTAAATATCTGGATAATCCAGGTAAAAGTGAAGACCTTTCAAATTGGTAAATTACTTACCATTATTATAAACGCACGCACAATAATGCCCCTCTTCATCTGCGCAAGGATACAGTTTCGGTACTTCTGATCTGCATTCATCTTTGCTCTTTAAGCATCGGTTGAAAAAAGGACATCCGCTACTATCTGAAGATTCCAAATCGGTGTTTTGTACCGATTTAAACTGGTAAATCTTCCTTTCAGGATCGATCACCGGTACAGCATCGAGAAGTGCCTTTGTATAGGGATGACAGGGATTTCTGAAAAGATCTTCGGTCCTTCCAATCTCAACAATACTTCCACGATACATCACAACAACTCTCTGAGAAATATATCTTACAACCGAAAGATCATGAGAAATAAACAGCATGGTTAAAGAAAGGCTGTCTCTGAGGCTTTTTAACAGATTCAAGATCTGAGCCTGAACCGAAACATCCAACGATGAAACCGGTTCATCAGCGATAATAAGCATTGGATCTGCTGCAATACTTCTGGCTATGGCTATGCGCTGACGCTGTCCACCAGAGAACTCATGCGGAAACTTACGCATCATTTGTGGATCCAGGCCGCTTTGCACCATCAGTTTTGAGACCCTATCGATTTTCTCTTGTCTGGAAATTTTCCCGGAAAATGGCTCAGCAATGATCTCCAGAACTGTCATTCTTGGATTCAGAGAAGAATATGGATTTTGAAAAATCATCTGCATCTGTTTTCGCAATGGTCTGAGTTGATTTGGACCGAGTCTGCAGAGGTCAACACCATTGAGAAAAACATTTCCACTGCTTTCTTTCTGCAACCGGATTATGGTTCTTCCGAGAGTGGTTTTTCCGCATCCGGATTCACCAACCAGGCCCAGGGTTTCACCTTTTTTAAGACTGAAACTAACATTGTTAACTGCTTTATTACCTTTTTTACGGCGGTTACTCTCTTCATAAATTACTGAGAGATCTTTTACCTCCAGAAGGTTATCCCTGTTCATAAGGAGATCTCTCCTTTTTTAATCCTGTTGCAACAGGTAAAGTGTTTTGGAGCAATTTCTGTAAGTTCAATCTTTTCCTCAAAACATTCCGTTATCCCAAATTCGCATCTGGGTGCAAACGGACAACCCTTAATAGGTTGTGTTGGGTCGTATGGGGGACCTCCGATCACATAAAGCTGGTCAACTTTAGAATGAAGCGATGGGACACTACGGATAAGAGCTCTGGTATAAGGATGTGAAGTGTTTTTAAAAAGTGATACAGTTTCTGCAGATTCCAGAATCATTCCAGCATACATGACATGGACTCTGTCACAGAATCCTGCCACAATTCCCAGATTGTGTGTGATGAAGATAATAGACATTGAATATTGCTGTTGAAGTTTTTTCATCAGACTGAGAATCTGTGCCTGTGTGGTGACATCGAGTGCTGTTGTGGGCTCATCGGCGATAAGAATAGCGGGTTTGGTAACCAGGGCCATGGCTATCATCGCACGTTGAAGCATCCCTCCAGAGAACTGATGAGGAAAAGAGCGTATTTTTTTATGAGGTAACAATAATTAGTAAATACATTAATTTTTTCATTAGGTACCATCCTTAGATATATATAATGACGCAATGTGCTGCGTGGTGGATATATTACCTCGGCTTTGCCGTACCATACACCATGCCTGCACA